>JBMZMP010000051.1:0-3260 GCA_049619235.1 Thermoplasmatota archaeon | reverse complement strand
GCTTCGAGTTGGTTTTCACTCATTTTTGTCACCTTTATTTGACTCGCTGGACGGTCAGTGGGATGGCGTCCGCGTCGTATTCCATCATAGCAACGACGACGGGGTCGCGGATTTCCTCGTCAACTTCAATGAGAGGCGGGGCTCCCATGGAGAGTTGAAGAGCGCGAGCACCGACGATGCGGGCCTTTTCGAAACGCGTGTAGTTCATGATCTCACCAGTCCAGACGACCGGGTGGTCGTTAGGCTTGCCTTCGGCGAGGCCAAGTTGGATATAAACGGTTCTGTGGGAAGAATGAGTTCCCACTATGCAAAAAACGGGAGTCGACGCCGCCCGATTGGGCCGCCATTCCGCCTGTGCGGAATCTGCTCCTTGAACCACTTGAGAAAAAGGGGGTAGAAAAGGAGTGCGGCCGGCGCGGCAATGCGCGAGGTTGTCCCCCATTCCTCCAGTTACAGCATCGGTTCGAGTGCTTCTGGCCCGGGGCGGCCTACGAGGGCGCGGTCGCCTTTGATGAGGATGGGTCGTTCGATGAGGATGGGGTGTTTGGCCATGGCTTGCAAGAGCTCCATGTCCGTGGCGTCCCTACGGAGGGCCTTCGCTTCGTCTTGCCCCCAGCGGAGCCACTCGGTTGCGGGGCGGCCGAGCCGTTTCTTGAGGATGCGCAGTTCATCCAAGCTCAGGGGTTCTTTCAGGTATTCGCGCACTTCGAACCGTGCCTTTTGCTCCTCGAGCAATGCGAGCGCGGCGCGGCTTTTCGAGCAGCGGGGGTTGTGAAGCAAGATGTAGCCCATGGCACTGAATGGAGCCTCGGCTACAAGAAGGTTGAATCCCCCGAGGGGGAAAGTATTGGCCCCAAGGAAGGGGCTGCGAATTCGCCGGGGGAAAAACGAGGCGAATCCGGGTCCGGTACGACTCCGGGATGGTGGGAAGGAGGAGTGGGATATAGGCTTGTGCCTAGGATTGGCTTACTCGGTGGCCAGGAGGCCTTCGAGTCCGCGGGGGGTTTCGCCTTTCTTGAGGGCTTCCCGAACGATGTCGAGGTCTTTGCCTTGTTGGAAGAAGCGCTTTGGGCTTTGGTAGTCCAGTGCACCGCAGCGGCGCAGGTACCCGTCCAAGTGGGTGATGCCTTGTTCTTCCACGTACGCGACCATTTCCTTGAGGCCCATGGTGCCTTTGGCAAAACGTTCCTCGAGTTGATCGATGATGTCCACGAGACGGCCGCGGAGGTCTTTGCTCATGGAGACAGGGACCACGTTTGGTTTTTAAGCATTATATCGCCTGCAGAGGAACAACAGGCCATAAAGCCTAAGCGCGGGTGTTTTTGGCCTCCTTACAGAGCGATAGCCATGAAGACCCGAACATTCCTTCTTGTTGCACTGCTGGCCACCGGTTTCCTACCCATGGTCGAAGCGGGCTCCCAAGCAACCCCTGAAATCACGGATGCAGCAGACGACCAAGCCCTCTCCGGCGGCGGCGCACTGCAAGACGTTCTCGACTTGCTCCCTGGAGCCGATTCCTTCGACGATGTTGACATCCTGAAGGCATGGGTGAACGAAACCGACGACCAAACCTTCACCATCGGGATTGAATCCGCTGGTGAAGTGGCCGACGACACCACGACCACCATCACATTCTCCGCTGATCTTGGCCCCACCTCCGAATTCGGAAGCACCGCCGACAGCACCCTCACCACCATCACCCTCACTGGGAACACCGTGGATGCTGGCCCAGCCAACACCACCGCCAGCTCCAGTGGCGGCGTGATGACCCTCACGCTCACCCGCGCCGATGCAGGCATCAACGGCGGCGACGTGTTCCGCAACTTCACCGTGGAACGCAGCCGCTCCGCAGAAGACCTCGTCCCAGTGATTGCCCCCGGCCAAGACGCCGTGGACACCGCAGGCCCCGGCACCGAGTACGTGTTCAACCGCATTCCCGTGGTTGGCGCAGCAACGGTCACCGTAACCGGCGGCGAACTGGGTGGAGAAGCCTTCAACGCCACCAACGAAATCCACGTTCACGACGACACAACCGGCTTCTTCAGCCTCCTCGTGACCAACACGGGAACAGACGTGGACACCTTCACCTTCGCCGTGACGGTGAACGGAACCGCAACGGCCACCGCCACGCCCGCATCGTTCACCTTGAACCCCGGCGCAAACACCGCCGCAACCATTTCCTTCGACGCAACCGGCGCCGAGGACAGCGTGGAAATTGACGCCCACCTCACCAGCGGCAACGGTGCCGACGTGGAAACCGTGCTCACCCTCGAAGTGGAAGCACACGGAGGCAGCGGCGGAAGCGGCGGAAGCGGCAGCAACGCAGACCGCGAAGTGACCCCAAGCTTCCTCGAATTCCTCACGCCCGGCGCCGAAGCACTGGGCTTCGACGAAATCTTCGAAGACTACGCCGAACTGGTTCTCCTGCTGCTGATTCTGCTCCTGCTGATTCTGCTGATTCTGCTCCTGCTTCTCTTGTTTCGCCGCGGATGGCTCCAAGGCAACATCGACCCCAAGAAGCAAACCGTGAGCCCCGGCGACGAAGTGGACTTTGACCTCACCGTCCAAAACCGCCGCAAGCAATTCCACACCGTGCACGCCACCTTCGCAAGCAACGGCGCCTCCGCAGGCCTCGTCATGCAGCCAGAAGACGGCCAAGCCATGGACGCCATCACCGAAGAAGGCGACGTGGGCTCCTTTGACCTCACCGGCAAGGGCGAACTGGGCGACTTCGCCGAGGGAACCCTCCGCGTGCAAGCCCCCGAGGAAACTGGCAAGCACCACGTGGACGTCTGGTTCACGCCGCTTGACGACGAAGGCGAACCCCGCACGAAGAAGGCCACCAAGATCCGCGCCACGCTGAACGTGGTGGATGACGCTGAAGCGCCCGCCGCCGCATTGAGCCTCGGCGAAGTGATCCACGAACCCGCCAGCCCGACGGAAGGCGACGACGTGACCACCAGGACAACGCTCCACAACAACGACGAGGAGGCACAAACCCTTCGCGTGGTTCTGTCTGTGGACAACGACCCCATCCAACAAGAAACCGTGCGCGTGGCCCCTGGCAGCAGCGCGGATGTGGCTTTCCACTGGACGGCGCACCGCGGCAAGAACAAGGTCAACGTGCAAGTGTTCGAAGCCTAAACGGGCAAACCCCCCTTCTCCCCTTTCCCCTCAACTCCCTTTTTTTGGTTCCGTCCCCACGCCAAGCATGGCCGTGTAGCCCGCCGAGAATGCTCAAAATTACCCTGTCAAACCAG
>JBMZMP010000050.1:7192-9735 GCA_049619235.1 Thermoplasmatota archaeon | reverse complement strand
TGCGGTTTGCTTTCTTACTGAGAAACAGCACATCCTCCAGTTGGATGGGGCCGCGCACACCAATGATCATGATTCGAAGTCCATGAGGCTGGGTTTGGACTTTTTGGCCGGTTCCGCGTCAAATGTGGCCTCGACGCCCACCTGCGCCAGCACGTCCGTGGCCCGCTTTTCCCCGAAGCCGGGGAGTTTGGCGAGGGCGTTTGGATCTGCTTCCTTGAGCTTTGCTAGGCTGGTGTAGCCGGCGGCGTGCAGCACCCGTGGCGGCCCACGTTCTTGAGCGCCACCAATGGCAGCAGTTCCTTGCGGATGCCGTGTTCGAGGCGGTTTTCCAGTTGGCCCAGGGTTTTGGTCCAGGTGGGTTTCTCGAGGCGGCTGAGTTCCGTGAATGCGTGCAGGAGCCACTTGGCGGTGTCAATGCGGAGGCGGATGTCGCCGGGGCCGATTTGAAACCGCTCCTCCATGGTTTCATGGGGCACTTCTTCGCACCAATCGTGCAGGAGGCTTGCGGTTTTGAGGAAACTGAGATCGTCTTCGGTGCCGTCCGTTTCAGGCAGCAACAGCTCCGCGGCATGGTTTGCGAGCTTGGCACGCACCCAGTCGTCTGCTTGGCGGAGGTACAACGGGTACACGTCGGGGCACCCGGCCACCACTTGCAGGCACGCAAAATGGGTGGGTTCCTTCGTGGAGGCGAACGCTTGTTTGATGCGCATGGCGCTGTACGGGTCGATGTAGAGGTCGCTTGCCCGTTTGCCGAACGCCGTGGCACGGTAGCCGTTGCCGTTTGGCTCGATGAAGTCGTTTTCCTCGAGGAACCACAGCACGTCGTCGAGGCGGTCGCGGATGACCCATTCGGGGGCTTCTTGGGCCCAGAACGTGGATTTCAGAAACGCCAGGAGGCTTGCTTCGTCGTGGCAGTAGTCCCCGGCGATGCTTGCAAGGGTGTGGATGCGGAGGCTTGCATCGGCGGCGAGTTTGCTGCTGACCGGTTCCGATTCGCCGTGGATGTATTCCTCCGTCGCCGCGTAAGCCATGTCCTCTGATTTGCAGATGAGGATGGCTTCTCCGTGCGGGTCGTACCTGGGCCGTCCGGCGCGGCCCATCATTTGCTGCACTTCCATCACGGGCAGCGGGCGGTTGCCTTTGCCCGCTTCGAACCGCATGAGGTCGCGGATGATGACGCGTCGGGCGGGGGTGTTGACGCCTGCTGCGAGGGTGGGCGTGGCGCAGAGCACCTTCAATTTGCGGTCCCGGAACGCGGTTTCCACGATGCGTCGCTGCTTTGCATCCAGGGCTGCGGTGTGGTACGCGACGCCCGCGGTGATCAGTTTCCGGAGCTTCTTTACCGTGGGGCCTTCCCCTTCCAGTTGCGCTGCGACGGCTTCCAGTTCTGCGAGGGCTTCCGCGTCGAGTGTGGCACGGATGGGGCCGCCCAGTTTGACCGCTTGCGCTTCGGCGCTTCGGCGGGTGGACACAAACACGAGGCATTGCCCACCTGCTTCCATGGTCGGCAGGCACAACGCTTCGATGGGCTCCTTGCCTTCTATCGACTCGTGTTGGTTGTCTTCCCAGTCCAAACTGCCTTGGCAATACGTGGCGCGTCGCAGGGTGACGGGGCGCCAATTGGAGAGAATCAGCTCGGCGTCGAGCCACCCTGCCACTTCGTCGGCGTTGCTGATGGTGGCGGACAACGCCACGATTTGCGGGTTGTAGAGTGCCTTGAAGCGACTGAGAATGACTTCGAGGGTTGGGCCGCGGTTGGGGTCGTGGATGAGGTGCACTTCGTCCGCGACCACGCAGCCAATTTCCTGCACCCAGCCCGCTTTGTGCCGCAGCAGGCTGTCTGCTTTTTCACTGGTGCAAACAATGATGTCGTTGGCGCCAAGGCGGGGGTCTTTTTCGTCCAAGTCGCCGGTGGCGATGCCCACTTTCAGCCCCAATTCTCGGAACGCTCGCAGTTCTTCGAATTTCTCGGAGGCAAGCGCTCTGAGCGGGACGATGTAGATGCCTTTGCGGCCGGTCCGCAGGAAGTTGTGCAACAGCGCAAGGTATGCCACCAGGGATTTTCCGCTGGCGGTGGGGACTGCAACCACCACGTTGCCTCCCTTGTCCACCGCTTCCCAAGCTTCCTGCTGTGGTGGGTAGAGGCTGGTGATGCCTTGTCGTTCAAGGAGGGCTTGGACGCGGGGGTCCACGTTCACCATCCAAGCATGGGGTAGATGAGGAGTCGGAAGAGGCCAAGGAAAGTACTGGACATGCCGAGGAACTTGGCTTGGCCGTCATTCAATTCCACGCCGCGCAAAATGGCAATGATGCCAAACAGCACCCCGACGACTGAGAACAGGGCGGTCAAGTCGAGGGGGCCGAAGATGTGGCCGCCGCCGATGGCAGAGCGGGGGAACAAGCCAATGGCAGAGAAGAACCACGCCGTAAATGCGGCTTTGTCTATGCCTTCGCCACGGGTCAGTCCGGGGCCTGCTTCTTCATTCTCCACGAATCGCGCACACGAGAGGGGTTCATGAGGGCTGTGGGTAGCGGCCCTTGCA
>JBMZMP010000050.1:0-7182 GCA_049619235.1 Thermoplasmatota archaeon | reverse complement strand
TGCGTAGTTATAAAGTCTTTGTGCAAGATCGAAATCAGTAGTCCCTTTATAAGTAGCGCAATATGTAGCGGCCCTTGCAAAAGCTGTACGTGTACACGGTGCATGCTACGACGCCGAGCCAGCCGTACGTCACTGCTGCCATGAAACCCTCGTAGGCTGGCGTGGGTGGCCCAAGAAACCAATCGCTTCCAAAAGCAAACGTGGAAGACAACATGTACACGGCCATGACGAGCGCAGGCGTGAACAGCCAAGATTGTCGGTTCTGGGTGCACAGGAACCACGTTCCAATGAGCCCACCAATGAACAAGGCGTTTGCAAATAAACTCATGGTCCAAATGACAACGATGGTGGGTGGAATGGGAAGCGCTCCGAAGATGTTGGCCACCAAAACGAATCCCACAATCCAGCCCACTTGGTTCGGGCGGCGACCCTGTTCGGTCACGCGAGCAGGTGCCTGGCGATGACCATGCGTTGCACTTCCGAAGTGCCCTCAAAGATCTCGAAGATTTTGATGTCCCGCATGTACCGCTCCACGTTGTAGTCCTTCGTGTAGCCGTTGCCGCCGTGGATTTGTACGCCTTCAATGGTGGCTTTCATGGCCATCTCGCTGCAGAACAACTTCGCCCGGCTGGCCGCGTGGGTGAAGGGCTTGTTTTGGTCCTTCAACGTGGCCGCTTTGAGGTACAAGTTGCGGCCCGCCTCCACGTGCACGTCCATGTCTGCGAGTTTCCATTGGATGGCTTGGTTGGCGGCGATGGGTTTGCCGAATTGGTGGCGCTCCTTGGCGTACGCGATGGAATCTTCCATGGCGGCGCGGGCGATGCCGACGCTGCCCGCGGCGGCCATGACGCGGCCGGTGTCAAGGGTGCTCATGGCGACCTTGAAGCCGTCCCCTTCCTTTCCGAGAATGTTCTCCGCGGGTACGCGGAGGTTGTCGAAGAACAATTGGTTGGTGAGGCTGGCGTTCAGGCCCAGTTTTTCCTCGTTTTTCCCCACGTTGAAGCCTTCCGACTTGGTGTCCACGATGAAGGCGCTGACGCCTCGGGCGTCCGTGGATTTGGGATCCGTGCGCGCAAAAATGATGCAGGTGTCTGCAACCGCCCCGTTGCTGATGAACACCTTCTGGCCGTTGATGACGTACTCATCGCCTTCGCGGGTTGCACTGGTTTTCAGGCTGCCTGCATCACTGCCCGCTTCGGGCTCCGTGAGGGCGTAGCAACCCATTGCCGTCCCTTGCGCCATGGGCGGCAAGTACGTCTGTTTTTGTTCCTCCGTGCCCCATCCGAGGATGGGTCCGACGGTGAGGCTGGCGCTTGCGCCGTAAATGACGCTGTGGCTGGCGCAGTGGCGCGCGATTTCTTCCGCCGCGAGGCCGAAACTGACGTAGTCTGCGCCAGGGCCGCCGTACGCTTCCGGGACCGTGATGCCGAACAATCCCAATTCGCCCATGCGCTTGGCGGTGGCTTCCGGGAACGTGTGCTCGGCGTCGTGCTTGCCGGCCACGGGTGCGATTTCGTTCTCGGCGAATTCCCGCACCATGTCCCGAATCATCCGTTGGTTGTCGGTGAGGTCGAAGTTCATGCAGTGGGAGAGGTTTGGTGGGGGAAAAACCCGTCGAAAGGCAAGGCGCTGTTTGGGGGGTTCAGGCGTGCCGGGCCTTGACCCATTTTTCGTCCTTTTCGATGAGATCCAGCCACGTGGCGGGCCGGGGCTCCAGCGTGACCGCGTTGACCTTGCACTCTGCCGGTAACGCCTCTCGGTACCGGGCGACCAGGGGCTGCAGTTCCTCCACCGATTGCTTGGAGTCGAACCGCATGATGGCTGTGGTGCCTTGGAACTTCAGGAAAATGCCGTCTACGAGCCCTTCCTGACTCCAAACGAGGTCGAAGATGACAAACTCGCGGAGGTTTTCCATACCCAGCTCTGCCCAGCCGACCCAGGAGTCGCCGTCCCAATCGCCGCCCCAGTCCGCGTCGTAGCGGTCCTCGAAGCCCGCAAGGATGAGGGGCACGAGGGGCTTGGCGTTTTCGAGACGCATGTTGATGGTCAAGCGGTCCTTCACGGTGGGCGTGTACAGGTACGCCACGGCGTCCGGTTTTCTGGCGAGTGCTTGTCCCAGTACCAGGGTCTCGCTTGGAAAGGAAACCACGATGGATGCCATCGGTTTTGATTCTGCGTGCCAATGATAAGGGTTGCTTTGCCGGGGCTTTGCGGGGGAAAGTTCCGACCCATTACATATCGCCCGGGCACTCATTGCTTGTCATGGAAGCAAAAGAAGCGGCCTCCGTTCTCCTGCAAATGGAGCACCATGAAGAATCTCTGACTGCCCGTGCCAGTGGCCTCACCAGCATGGTCTGGGGCCTTGCTGTGGCAGCCATTTTCCTTGGCTACCAAACCCTCAGCGGCTGGGCGGAGACCAACGGCGCCGAATGGCTCGACGGGTTTCTCTGGGCACCATGGGTCTTGATGGCGGTGGTGTTGACGAGGCTCATTTGGAACACATTGCGTGTCCACGTGGACCCCGAACTGGCCCGGGAAGGGAGTCGCCGAGCTGCCATCGCGTGTGGCGGCGTCGGCCTCGCAGCTGCAGCCTTGACGATTCTGTTCACACTTGTCCTGCAATTGGATTGGAACACCCACGTGGTGATGCTGATGGTGACTGCCTTCATGGCGGCCGCCTCTGCTGCACTGCAATGGAAATTCCTCCCGCAACCAGCGTTCTTCGCCGCAGCGGCGGCGGGCGTTGGCGTGGCACTTTGGATGGGTGTCCAGGAATGGGCTTGGGAACCAGCCGGATTCACAGCGGCGCTCACGGCTGGCCTCATGTGGTTCGTGCCCGGATACATCACGTACCGCCGGGGCTGAATGGACAAAACCATCCACGAACCGGCCAGGTTGCGCATCATGGCGCATCTCTACAAAGCACGGGATGCAAGCTTCACTGCCCTCCGGGATGCAGCGGAACTCACTGACGGCAACTTCGCCACCCACGCCGCAAGGCTCCAAGTGGCCGGTTTCGTGGAATCACGGCGCGTCTTTGAGGGTGGCCGGTTCGTGCAACGGTTTCAAATCACCAAGGAAGGCAGCAAGGCGTTCCGGGGGTACCTCGCGGAGCTTCGAGCATTGCTGGACGCGTCAGATTGACGCGGTGAATGTGACTGGGCCGTTAGGCGAACCGGACGGAGCCAACCACGCGTTGGCTGGCATCCACGTGCCACAGGATGCCTTTGTCGCCGGACTTCAGCACCAATCCCTTCTCAAGCGCGCCCCGAAGCACGCCTTCCGTTCCAGGGGCTGGGGCGTCGTTTAGCAAGCGGACCGGCACAAATTGCATGCCGACGCCCATGTGCACCACCGCGCCTTCTGCAAGGGATTGCTTGGAGAACGCGCCGCGGGCAAGGGTGAATTCCACTTCATCGCCCACCTTGTACGCTTGCAGTGGTGCATCGCTGGGTGCCAAAATCATGCCACGGTCCAGCATGTCCGCTTTCACGTTTCGCAGAGCCAAGCCGACGCGGTCGCCGGTGACCGCTTCGGGGTGGTCGGCGTCATGGATTTGGATGGATTTGATGGGGCAAATGGTCTTGGTTGGCCATGCGTAGAGAGTGTCGCTTTTCTTCAGCGTGCCCTGGGTGACCACGCCAAGAACCACGGCGCCGACACCCTTCACGTCGAAATGGTGGTCGATGGGGACCATGACGAACCCTTCCGAGTCCTCTTCTGGGCATGCGGCCAAGTGCGCGCGCACGGCGGGCCAGTCCTCCTCCGTGAAGATTTTCCAACTCTCCAGGGATGTTCCCTTCAGTAGTGGAGCGATTTGCTCCGGTTGCAAGTAGTTCTGCAGCACCAACGCGCCGTGCGTGATGCCGGCGGCGTCCGCGGCGAGAATTTGCTCACCCACTTGCGCATTCAGTTCGTTCACGACGATGGCTGCCGTGTCCGCGCCCAGGGCGGCGTAGCTGAGGCACTTCAATTGGTCAGGGTAGCGGGCCGGGATGATGACAGTCACGTCGCGTCCGTTGTCCTTGAAATCGTGCAAGTGGATGTCCGATTGGGTCCCTACTTTCCCAAATTCTCGACGAACGTCCAAGTTTCCAAGCAAAGTTGCAGTCACTCCGGCCACAGCGGCGCGACTTTGGCCTCCTGTTTGAAGGTATCTTCCAGAAGCCTTTTCACAGATTTTGCACCGCCACTTCTGTGGACCGCGTGCAATGTGGGGAATGTGCCCACCTCTATGATTCCGAAGAACACCCGTTCTGCCCCCGCTGCGGCAGCATCGGAAAGTCGGAAACCGTCGCGGCGACGGCCACATCCATTGTGCAGCGCAACCACCCCAAGCGCCGCCGTGCCCAAGTAAGTGGCGTCGTACTCGCGGTGGTTGGCGGCATCACCGCGGCGTTGTTCGTTCTCCTCTTGTTCCTTGCACCAAGTCTGGTGCCTGAGGCACTCACCACCATAGAGGACCAAGCGGGCGGCCCCTTGCACCTCACCGTCCATGCAGACAACGCCACCGTGCAACTCCTTGCACTCAACGGCACCTATCTCGCGGACTTCCCCCTTGAAAACGGCACCGGCGTCATGTCATTGCCCCAAGCTGCGCTCAAGATGGAAATCACTCAATCCAACCAGTCGTGGACCTGGACCTTGTTTCACTTGAACCAGTCTGCGACGCCACTGGAGTTCGAAACCAGCCTCGAGGAATCCCCGGGGGACCAAGGGCTCTACAACGGCAACACGTATGTCCGGGGCACGCAGCTCTTCGTGGGGGTTCTCGCGACGGTGAGCTTGTTCACTTTGTACGGCGGCATCCAAGCATTCCGGCTGCGTCGGCGCGGCGTTGCACTCGCGGGCGCCGTTGTGGGCGCGTTGCCTTGGCTGATCATGTTCTTCATCGCCCCCAACTTTGCGACGGGATTGATGATGGTGGTGTTCTTCTTGGCAGCTGGGTTCATCCAAGGCGCCAAGGAACAATTCCAGTAACCTTCGCAATTGCCTCCTCGCCCCCAGCTCCAAGGACTGAACACGCATTGGTCATTGCCTGGAGGGCCCTAGCTGGCAACGGAACCGGGGTCCAGTCGACAGATTTGGTAGTCCCTACCCCCGGCCAATCGGTCCGCCTTTGGTTTGGGCGAATTGGCTTAGGTAGCAGGCTGCGGCGGGAGCGTCTCGGCGTGTTTGCAGTCCGGGCACTCCAGGGGAGTCTCCGCGTCCAAGTCACGCAGGGCATGGAAATGTCGCTTGCACTCGGGGCAATCCACTTCCACCGTCACCAACGCGGCGCGTTCTGCTTGCCCAAGCGGGTTTGAACGAAGGCTCGGGAGCACCTCATGCAGGCCGCAATTTGGGCACAGGATGGGCGTTTCTGCGTACGGGTCGCGAATGGCTTCGAATTTATGCGAGCAGCGACCGCACGTCAAACCAAGGTTCTGCAACGGCAGGCTCTTTGGACGGACCCAGGGGAAAATGCTGGTGGAACCACCCGCATCGCGCATCAATTGGCGGTCCTCGGAAACGCCTTCGTACTTGGAAAACCGGGCACGCCATTTTGCTTTCCGCGCGCGCTTCTTGCGGTCAAATCGACTGCCTGCGTTGTACGACTCAGGCAACGCTTGCTGGAACTCCACCAAGAACGTGGGGTCCTCGTGGAGGTTGAAGTCAATCTCAACACCCTCTTCAGGGTTCGATTCCTTCCAGGCCCAGAACTGGTTCAGCTTGGTCTGGAAAATGCCAATGAACGCCATGGTACCCAAGATGGGAAGCATGGACAACCAGAACAGGTTGCCATTGACCTCCGCCTCGGTCTCGTGGGTCATGACGCTTGCAAAGCCGTTCAGCTTCGCCTGCACGATGAGGGGGCCAAAGATGGGCAGGCACAACAGCGCCACGTACCCCTTGTGGTTGAGCTCCAAGGCTTCGTGTCCGTCCACTTCCTTCAAGAGTCGGTACAACCAGACGCGGCGGGAAATACCGAAAGTGACCAAGTACAGAAGCAGTCGGCGCCACACGATGCGGCGGCGGCCAACGAAGACGACACGCACGCGTGGCCATTTTTCTACTGCTTTTAAGCAATGGGCCTTTGCGTTGGCCACATTTCGCATACGCTTCCATAACCCTCTTAACGGACCCCCTTGAATGGATTGGCATGCTAAGAAAGGCCGTCATGGCCCTCGCCCTTGTCGCAGTCGCACTCTCTGGGTGCGCCAGTGACTCCGGCGAATTGTCGATCAGCTACGATGAACCCAGCAACCCCGTCACGGAAGCCTTCGTCTTCAAAGCCAGCGGACCCGGCGACGTGTACCGCTGGAACTTCGGCGACGGCACCCCCATCGTGGAAGGCTCCGAAGTGGAACACTTGTTCGGATTCACCGACGGAACGATCCGCGTGAGCCTCACCGGCGTCTTCGAAGACGGCCGCGACTCCGTTGGAACCAGCGTGGACATCGTGCTTGGCTCCGGCAACAACCAACTCCCCGTGTTTGACTTCCGCCAAAGCAGCGAATGGCTGCTCCCCGGCGAAAGCTTCACCCTCAGCGGCCTCGGAACCACCGACGCCGACGGCGACCCGCTCCTGTTCCGCTTCGAATGTGAAGCCCGCGGCGCCCCCAAACCCCCGCACGATGACGGCCACAGCGACGCCGGAACCCGTGGCGCCGTTCCCTTCGACGTGGACGCATGGGCCACCGTGGACCCAAGCATCCCCACCGGCGAAGCCGTCTCTGGAGACATGTGCGAAGCGTACAACTTCGACTCTGGCATCTCCTACACCACCACGGGTGCCATCACTGGCTCCTTCACTGCCCCCGGATCCTACCAATTCAACGTGGAAATCCGCGATCCCAAGACCTCCCAAGGCTGGAAGGCCCGCGCCCAAGTGTTCGTCACCGCAGAACGCCCACCCGCAACCCCTGAATTCGTCGTGGAAGGCACCCTGACGCTCGGTATCGGCGGCACCCAACTGGAACAAGTATGCAGCACGGCTGCCGAACTTTGCGGCAACACAGTGGAACAAACCATCCGCCTCGACATGCCCCTCAAGAACGCAACTGCGCTCCTTGAACTGGATGCAGACGGCCACAGCGGCACATACACCGTGGCCCGCAGCAGCACCATCCTCGCAAGCGGCAGCGATGGCGAAGTGGGCAGTTTCTCCGTAGAAAAACCCACGAGCCTGCTACTCACCGC
>JBMZMP010000049.1:0-9916 GCA_049619235.1 Thermoplasmatota archaeon | reverse complement strand
GCGTCATGGAAGGCGCCGACCGGGAAGTCAAACAACAACGGTTCGCGCTGGACGAGGATTTCTAGCGACCGCGCTCGGTCGAACCGCGGCCCCCGCTCGTCGCCTCTGGCGACTCGGGGAGCAAACTGGGCGCCTCCGGCGCCTCGGAATGTTGTCTGTGTGGTCGATTTGTCGCGAATTTCTCCATTTTTCGACAATTTTCTTTCATCCGCAATTCCAATGCAAACCGCATTGGGGGCTTCCTTTGCAACCACTGGAGATTCGTTTCGGGTGATGCCTATATGCTCGCGGGCGTACGTTCAAGAACCGCGTGAGCCTCGGCTCATATGGATGCACCAGTGGCAACGCTGGCCAAAACACTCACAGGGATGCACATGGGAATGAAAGTTATCAACAGGAAAGGCGAAGCAAAGGAGGTTCGGTTCGACCGAATCCTCGACCGAATCAGCGGCCTCGTGGAAGGCCTCCACGAATCCGTGGACCCGGCGACCGTCACGAAGCGCGTCATCGAAGGCATGGCTGACGGCATCACCACTCGCCAATTGGACCAACTCGCAGCAGAAACCGCCGCGAGCATGATGACCACCCACCCAGACTACGGACGCCTCGCCGCACGCATCGCCGTCAGCGACCTCCACCGCAGCACCAGCGACAGCTTCTGCGACACCATTGACGCGCTCTACAACTACATCGACCCCGTCACCGACAAAGCCGCACCCCTCATCAGTGACAAGATTCACAAAATCATCATGGCCAACCGCGAACGCCTCGACGCCGCGGTCCGCTACGAACGGGACTACAACTACGACTTCTTCGGCTTCAAAACCCTCGAGCGAAGCTACCTCCTCAAACTGGACAAGGAAATCGCAGAGCGCCCACAACACATGCTCATGCGCGTCTCCGTCGGCATCCACGAGGACGACCTCGACAGCGCCCTCGAAACCTACGAGCTCCTGAGCCAAGGCTTCTTCACCCACGCAACCCCCACCCTCTTCAACGCCGGCACCCCCAAGGCGCAAATGAGCAGCTGCTTCCTTCTCGACATGAAAGGAGACAGCCTCACGGGCATCTACGACACCCTCAAGGACAGCGCCATGATCAGCAAGTCTGCTGGTGGCCTCGGCCTAGCCGTGAGCAAAGTGCGCGCCAAAGGCAGCTACATTCGCGGCACCAACGGCACCAGCAACGGCCTCGTGCCCATGCTCCGGGTCTTCAACAACACGGTCCGGTACGTGGACCAAGGCGGCGGCAAGCGCAAGGGCGCCCTCGCCGTGTACTTGGAACCATGGCACGCAGACGTCTTCGACTTCCTGGACCTCCGCAAGAACCACGGCAGCGAAGAAATGCGCGCCCGTGACTTGTTCTACGCCCTCTGGATTCCCGACCTCTTCATGAAGCGCGTGGAAGAGGACACCCACTGGACGCTCATGTGCCCAGACGAATGCCCCGGCCTCGACGAAACGTACGGGGATGAGTTCGAAGAACTCTACACCAAGTACGAAGCACAAGGCAAAGGCAAGACCATTCCCGCCCGGGAACTCTGGGAGAAAATCGTGGAGAGCCAAATCGAAACCGGCACTCCCTACATGCTCTACAAGGACAACGTCAACAAGAAGAGCCAACAGAAGAACATCGGCATCATCCGCAGCAGCAACCTCTGCACGGAAATCGTCGAACACACCAACCCCGGCGAAATCGCGGTTTGCAATCTCGCAAGCATTGCGTTGCAAAAATTCGTCAACGAAGACCGCACCGCTTACGATCACGAGGCCCTCTGGAACGTCACGTACCACGTGACGCGCAACCTCAACCGCGTCATCGACCGAAACTACTACCCCGTCCCTGAAGCGGAAAACAGCAACACCAAGCACCGCCCCGTTGGACTCGGCGTGCAAGGACTCGCAGACACCTTCGCCATGCTCAAAATGCCCTTCGAGAGCGAAGCGGCGAAGCAACTCAACAAGGACATCTTCGAGACCATTTACCACGCTGCCCTCACCAGCAGCAAGGACCTCGCAGCAGTGGAGGGGCCGTACCAAACCTTCGAAGGCAGCCCCGCCAGCCAAGGCATTCTGCAATTCGACTTCTGGGGCGTCACCCCCACCAGTGGTCGCTACGAATGGGACGCTTTGAAGAAGGACATCATGGAGAAAGGTCTCCGCAACAGTCTCCTTCTGGCACCCATGCCGACGGCAAGCACCAGCCAAATTCTTGGCAACAACGAGTGCTTCGAGCCCTTCACCAGCAACCTCTACACCCGCCGCACCCTCAGTGGTGAATTCGTGGTCATCAACAAGCACTTGGTGCGCGATCTCCTCGAACTGGGCATGTGGAACCAGGAAATCAAGGACCAAATCGTGGTCGGAAACGGCAGCATTCAACACATTGAATCCATTCCATTCGAAATCCGCGACTTGTACAAGACCGTGTGGGAAATCAAGCAACGCAACGTCATTGACATGGCCGCGGACCGCGGCGCGTTCATTGACCAAAGCCAGTCCTTGAACCTGCACGTGCTGGAACCCAACTTCGCAAAACTCACCAGCATGCACTTCCACGCCTGGCGCAAGGGCTTGAAGACGGGCATGTACTACCTCCGCACGAAGGCCGCTGCAAGCGCCATTCAATTCACGGTGGAAGCGAAGCAAGTGGAGAAGGCGACCGAGGCCGCCGCCGAGATGACGCAAGAGGAACAACTCGCGTGCTCCTTGGATGCGCCAGACGACTGCGTGGCCTGCGGAAGCTGAACCCGTCGAAACCGAGTGCCTCAATGGGCACGATTCCTTTCCCTTTCACCCTTCAAATTTTCTCGCGTCTGGACCTTCAAAGATGACGACGTTTTGGTCTGGGTCCAGGATGCAGGCGTGGCGGATTCCGTCGCGGGTTTCCGGTTGGCACTGTGGGGTGGCGCCGGCTTGCAGGGCGTCCTCGAAAACTTGGTCCACGTTTTCAACGTCGAGGTGCACGGTGCCGGGTTTCCGGTCGAGTGGGGTTTCATCGTGGCCGCGAGGGATCAATTTGGGGCCGAAGAAAGCAAGGACGCCGCCGGGGATGTCCGTGTCGGCGTATTGCTTGGATTTGTGAATTTGGAAGGAGAAGGGGATGAGGGCTTGGTAGAATTGTGCCAGTTTGGGCACGTTGTTGGCGGGCAATCGAACGTAGTTTCGAAGAAACATTAGTCGTAGCGGGCTGCGAAGCCAGCGGTGAGGGCCCAGCCACCGAGAACCACATGGACGAGGTTTTCGCCGAGTTCGAGGCTAAGGAGTCCTGCAAGTTCGAAGGTGAGGCCGCCGATGAGGCCAACGACGCCGAGTCCCAAGTAGACGAAGCCGAAGATGATCGCGAAGGTCTTGGTGATTTGGCCGCTGAAGTTGCCGAATCCGAAGAGGAATGCGGCGCCTGCGAGGACGACGTGGAGCACGTTGTGGGCCCAGTCGAACTTGAGGAAGTTGTCGAGGCCTTCGTTGTTGCCTGCGAAGATGTTGACGACGATGCCGAGGAGGGCGACGGCGCTGAGTGCAAATGCGCTCACTTTCCAGTAGACGCGGGGGTTCAGGAAGGCGTTGGTTGTGTTGGTTGGTTGTTGGGCATATTCGGACATGGTATGTCTCCAACACCCTGCTTCGTTCTGTCAAACATAAACGTTTGCCAAACGATTACCAAACGGTATTGGGTGCTATGTGAACGTCAAACAGTACCAATCTGCGCCGCCTTCCCAATTGCAGCGAACCTTTTGCTGCTGCGCCTCAGCGGCCCCGTTGAAGATGTTGCATAAGAGGTGGCCGGCCATGGTCCCGGTCATGGCAAGGCCATTCTTGCGGTACTTGTAAGCGTCCTTTTCGAAGTCCGCACTCATGGGCACGCCCAAGGATTCCGATTCCACGAACTCGGTAAACGATTTGATGAATTGGGCCGGTTCGTCCCCGCCCCACTTGCCAGCACAGGCCCGGCCCAGCGCTTTTGCCTGGGTTTCAAGCAAGCCGCGTGGGCTGTCCACGGCGGCGCCGATGGCGTTCAAAACGTCTGCTACAGGTAGGCCCGGGCTTGCGTTCACGCGGGCGTACTGCTTCACGGCGTTCCGCAATGCCTCCACGGGTAGGCTCGAAGACCCAACGGGTTTTGCGACCATTTGGTAGATTTTCCGGCGGCTATCGGTAGGGTGCGGGATTTCCGCGATCAATTCCCGGTTCAGGAGCTCCTTCATGTGGATGGAGCTGAGGGTGGGCTTTGCTTTTCCAGTGAGGTCCACCAATTCGGGGAGTTGACGGTCTTGCTGCGCCAAGGCGGCCATGATTTGCCGCTGCACCGGGTTGGTCACCGCCGTGACGCCCGTGGCGGTTTGGTAGATGTCAAACTCTCCGTTCATGATTGTCACTTTGTGTCCATTGGGTTTAACGTTTTGGTCATTCCAAACGAAATGGGGCGGGGGTCGCGTGGATTTGCCTTGGGCCTGGCGGGCAATGCCAATGGCAAAATGTCCGGTGAGATTGCTGCGCCTGTGCGTTGGCTGATTGCCTTGCTGCTGATTCCACTCGCGTCAGGCGGCGTGGCCGAAGGCATGGCTTGGCTGGAACAAAACGCAGAATCCACGTTTGTTGCCAGAACCACCACCCAACTCGGCGACGTGGTCCCCGCCACGCACCAAAACCCGTTCACGTGGCCCCCGGGAAACCCCATTTGGGGGCATCTCGCCGTACATGATTGGCGAAACGCCACGTTGCGCGAGTCCACCGTCCGGACACTGGCGACACTCGCCGCCATGGGTGCAGGGGACGCCTACCCCGACCCGGTTCGCGGGAATTTGTCACTCCTCTCAGAAATCCGATCCCAACACGGGCACCTGGATGGTGGCGCCGTCCTTTCGTGGCACATTTGGGGCTTGGACGCGGCCGGCGTGGCAGAAAACGACGCGCGTCGGCTGGCAGACCAAGCGGCCCTAGCCGCCTTGCAACAAGCCGACGGTTCCGTACCATGCAGCCCAAACTACGGCGTGCCCTCCGTGGACTGCACCGCGTGGGCGCTACTTGCACTACAAGGTCGCAACGCCACATTCGAAGCACGAGCCGCAGAGTACCTGCGCGGGGAGCAACACGCCAGTGGCGGCTACGGGGAAGCAGGCGCGAACTTGCAAGCCACGCTCTGGGCTGCAGCGGCGCTTCGAGAGGGTCCAGTGAGTCCCGCAGGTCAATTCGTCCAATCCCTGCAAGCGTCCAATGGCAAGTTCCACTGCGTCAGCCTCGATGCGCCATGCAGCCATGCATGGGCCACTGCGGAAGCGGTCGCGTACCTCGCGGGCGGATACCCGTTGCAGCATCGCGCCCCGCCCGAAATCACCGGCCCCACCCGGGTCGAAGAAGGAGCCGAGGGGGCATGGTTTGCGAGTGAAGAGGTCACGTGGCATGTTGGCGACGACGTGCACAGGGGCCAAGAGTTGCACCTGGTCTTGCTGGAGGATGTTGTGTTGTATGCTGAAACCGAAAGCGGCGGCTGGGCACAGTTGCCCGTGCAGGTGTCTCCGTCCCGAAGCCCCTTGCCGGCGCTACCGCTCTGGCTTGCCGTGGGCTTGCTGGGTTGGGCCTGCCACCGCCGCAAACAGAGCGCCATTGACTAGCGCCGGCACCAAGTTGAATGCCAGTCCCGCTAACACCCGAACCTGCAACAGTTCCACGGACCCGCGGAACTCCGGAATCACGGCCCAGGCCACTGTGTCTGCCGCGACGCTAAAGAGCATGGTGGCAACAAAACCAATGACCGCAGCCAGTGCTCGGTTTTTGCCGGAAAAATCAATGGACTTGCAAAGCCCGCCTAGCAAGCCAACCAGTGCCATGGCGGGCACGTTCACGAAGGAAGATGGAGCAAGCCCTGACAACAGCAAATTGGTGCCAGCCATCGCCACGGCTGCGGCCAAAGCCCCCAGTCGGGCACCGTACAGGAGCCCTCCAATGAACACAAACACGTACGTGAGTGCGATGTTGGGAATGGCCACGAAGGCAATGCGGCCCGCCGCAGCAAGGGCCGTGACCGCCACGAATGGGGCAAACCAGGGCGGCGTGCGGATGCCTGCCAATTGCAGGGCGTCTTGTCTCGCCAAGGCCCGTTGGTGGCTTCGGCGCAGCAGGACAGGAATCCATTGCACTGCCATTTCCAGTTGGCCGCGTCGGGTCTCCGGCCAGGTTCCCTGAATTTTTTGCAATTGGTTCAGGTTGCGAGCGTCTTCTTGCAAGCCGGTCATGGCGAGCCAAACGGAGCCCGCGTACGCGGTTGCTTTCGGCCCAAGCCCCAAGCCTTCCAAGAACCACGCCGGTTTGGCCCCTTGCAACGCGAAGCCGTTCCAAAGCAGGATTGCCGTGATGCGGACGGCGCCGATGAAGCCAAGCCACGCCCCTTGCTCACTCCAGGACACAAGCCCCACGGTCCACGTTGGAAGCCCGGTCAGGAACCCAAGCAACGCCGTGTTGATGGCGAGGGTGCTGGCGGCGAACCACCAAAGCATGCGGTTGGCAAACAGCAACCCCAGAAGCAAGAACGTGGCGGGGTATGGCGGCAGCCAGAGGGCGGCCACGGTCATGGCGGCCATGAACAAGACGCGGTCACGGCTTGCGTGGGGGTGCCAGCCTCCGAACAGGAATCGACTGGAGCCGTAGGCGAGTGCGGCGAGTGCGAGGGCTCCGTACGCGACGGCCTCCATCACATCCACTGGGTTTCACCCTCCCAGTCGCCGTGCGTTGCCATCAAGACCCGTGCGCCTCGGTCAAGGGCGCGTTGCAGTTCCGTTGCCAGTCGTGCCAAGCCGGCTTCGTCCAAGTGCTTGTCCGGTTCGTCCAGCACGTACATGGGCGCGTCCTGGGCAAACACCCATTGCAGTGCCAACCGCTGTCGTTCACCGCCACTCCACAGCAACGGGTGGCGGTCTGGTGCATCAATCCATGGGCCGGAAACCGGTTCCAATTGCAAGTCAGACGCACGGGGTGGCAGGTACGCCACTTGGTTGGCCAATGCGTGCTCCCGGAGAAGCGTGGATTTTCCGCAGCCATTGGGCCCTTTGAGGATCCCCAAGCCGTGCGTGAAACGGTGCGGTCCCACCGCCCATGGTTCCGCTTCCGGGTTCCGAATTGGGGGTCGATCCACGGACATTGAACCGAGGTCAACGGTGGCCGTGGCAAGATCTGCGAGTTGGCCGGTGTGGTCCACGAACGCCACAGCGCCATCATGGGACTGCACGGCGGCCCGCAGCCAGGCCAGGCCTTCGGCGTCCAGGGCCTCGGCGGGTTCGTCCAGCAACCAAACCGGGGACTGGGTCACAGTCAGCGCGACGCGCATGGACTCCCCCGTGCTCAACTCCGTGGTTTCCCGTCGATCGCCAACCAAGGGCATGCTCCGTAGGCGGCGTTCCCCGTCCACGGTCAAGCCAATGAGGGAATCCCTTGCGTCTTGAAAGCAAAGCGTGGCGCCCATGGGGCCAGGCGTGCCCATGGGGGTGGAGAGTCCTGCAAGGCACCGCAGGAGGCTGGTTTTGCCGGTGCCGTTGCCGCCGCGAATCCACAGCCGGTCCCATGGTTGCAAGGACACCTCGCCAAGTGCTGGGAAACGGCAGCTCGCCACGAGCCTGCAACCTTGCCTCTTCTTGAAGGGCCACCGCTTGGACCCCGTGTGAAGGCCGCGCCCGTCCTGCTCTTCTTCGTAGCCCTGGCCATTGTGTTGCTGGCATGGCCAAGCACGCCATCCGAAGCGGCAAGCGTGGCGGTCCGTGTGGACGGCCCGGACGGGGTATGGTTCATGGGAAACCTCACGGCGCCAGACGCGTACGAAGCCATGCACTCCATCGCCACGGCACAAGACTGGGTGCTGGAAGTGGATGGCCGACCCGGCCAGTGCACCGCCTACGTCAAGACCATTCGCGGCGTTGGCGAAAGCGGCGCCGGAGGGTGGGTGTTCGAAATCAAACGAGGCGGCAACTGGACCGGGCCACTCTACACCAGTGCCGACTGCACGCCCCTGCAAGACGGCGACCTCCTGTGGTGGCACTGGAGCGCGGACGGGCAATACGAAGCAGACAAACCCTGGGATGCGGCAGGTTGAAGAACCCCAGATAGCAACCTGAGTTTGGAGAGTCATTGTACCCACCATCCGCCCCCATCCGGCTGCCAAACCAGGCCAGCCAACGCCGACAACCCCCATTCATCAACCTAAGCGGCGACTACCGATTTCTCCGGGGCGGCTACTGGGCACTCGTGGACGCCGAATTGAACGGCCTCGAAAGCCGACCAAGCCCCCTGCAAGCGGTCACCGCCCAGAACTGCGCCGCCGCACTCCTCGTGGCCAAGCAAGCGCCAAATGGAAAATTGCGCGCCGGCCCCAAGACATCCAAGAACCAAGCATCCTGGTCCCAAACGGCGGACACACCAACCACTACTACCACGCCTTGTCCCCCAAGTCGGTGCCAAGCCAGTGGCGAAGTGCCACCCAAAATGGCACCAGGCCCGCCCTCGCCGTGCGCCGCGACGGGCCCTTGCGCTCCATGAAACAAGTGGTCGGCACCACCAGCTCCGAGCACTACCAATTTGCCTGGAGCGTCTGGCAAGCCTTCGGCATGCCCCTCGCCACGGTCTGGTACCTGCAAACGGAAACCGGGCCGCTCTTCGTGAGCCTCGATCGGCTCTTGCTGCACGAATTGTCCGAGCGTGAACTTCGGTTGTTTGCGGAGGTGAGCCAATGGCCCATGTCGCCATCGTAACCGACGCCGCAAGCCGAGGCCGAGGCCCCGAGCGAGCCGCCATGAAAGCCTACGTGGAAGGTGCGTCACGATTCGGGCACGTGGCCCGCGTCATCGACGTGCAAGAACTGCAAACCCTGCCGCACTACGACGCCGTTTTCCTGCGCCTCGACACCTCCGTCCTTGGTCTCAGTTTCGCCGCCAGCCGGTACGCCTGGGAGCTGGGCCTACGCACCGTGGATGACCCCAACAGCCTCCTCACCTGCATGAACAAGGCGCACGTGCAAGGATTGCTGGAACGCGCCAACGTCCCCACGCCGCAAACCATCCTCCTCACCCGCAACGGGTACGATGCACTCGACCCGGAAGCCATTTTCGCGGAACTGGGAACCCCCGTGGTTTGCAAAGCCCCCAACGGCGCCTTTAGCAAAGCCGTGGAGAAAGCGTACACCTCGGACGAATTGCAAGCAGTGCTCCGCAAATTCACGCAACGAAGCGACGTCACCCTCCTACAAGCCTACACCCCAAGCCGGTTCGACTGGCGCATCGGCCTGCTGTGCGGCGAACCACTGTACGCAGCACGGTACCACATCCCCGAGGGGGGCTGGCGCATCCATGACAAACCGGAAGGCGCCGCCCGCAAACAATGGGCCCGCGTGGAACGGGTGCGCCTCGAGGATGTTCCAGCAGACGTCATGGACGCGGCCCTCGCCGCAGGCAACGCCATCGGCACCAGCCTATACGGCGTTGACATCAAGGAAACGGACGCCGGCATCGTGGTGATTGAAGTGAACGACAACCCCAACATGGACGCAGGTGCCGAGCTACCCGCGCAAGGCGTCATCTACGGCGACATCATCGACCGCATCGCGGAACGAGGTCCCCGTGCGTAGCATTCGACGCGGAACCAAAGCGGACGTCCCCTTCCTTCGCGCGTTGGAAGCGGCAGCGTTTGAACCACACCGACGCTCAAGCCCCGCCGTGCTACGTAGGCACTTCGCAAGCCCCAGGCAAACCGTGTGGATTCTCGACGACGCGGCGCTCGTGCTTTGGAACCACAAGCAATTCCTACGGCTCTATTCCCTAGCCGTGCACCCGGACGCACAAGGCAAGGGGCTCGGCGCGGCGCTCATGCAACACGCACATGAACTGGCAAAAAAGGAAGGGAAAAAGACGGTGCTGGAAGTGGAAGCGACCAACCAA
>JBMZMP010000048.1:0-9931 GCA_049619235.1 Thermoplasmatota archaeon | reverse complement strand
ACGGTTGATCATGTCTTGCAAAAAGAGCGCGCTATCTGCAATGACGATGAGTTCACCGCCTTCAAGGCCAATGGGCTTCTGCAGCCCAACGACGAATGGCCCAATCGTGTCCGCAACATCAATCCCGTCCTTCTCGTTCAAGTCCAGGTAGGAGAATTCGCTGCTGCGAAGGATCACTTTGGTGGTGCTGTTTTGACTCACGTCCTCCAGGACCACGGCGCCGTTGAGCAGCACCGGGAAGGATTTGGACGCGAATTCGGCATTCACCCGCACGAAGCTTTGGTTGCGGTCGAATTGTTCGTCGACGAGGGCACGTTTCTTGTAGCCAATGTCGTGGCGTTCCGTGTACTCGTTTCCATACCCATAGTCGTCAAGAATCACCACGGAACCACCATCGTTCATGAAGTCGTCAAGCGCCTCCATTTCCTTGATTCCGTACGGAAGCCCCATGCCGAACACGAACACGATTGTGTCCTTCGGGTTGACGTCCGTGAGGATGATGGGGCTGCTGCCGATGTTGCCCACTTGGTAGCCTTGTTCTTGCAGGCTCAGCCGCGCGTCCTCAGCACCGTTCCATTCGGACGCGTATGCGCTGAACTCGGCGGAGGAGTCTCCCCCAATCATCGCCGGGATGCCAAAGGCTAGACCAATGGCGATGATGCCTGCGATGGCCGCAGGACCAATCCACTTCATTCAGGCACCTCCGGGACAAGCGCCGCGCGCATGCGAGTGACCGAACGGATGGCAAGGCTGCGGTCAACGGCACCCATGTCTTTGACACTGTACCGTGCCTGCTCGAACAAGCGAGTGATATCGGCCACATCGGCGCGGTTTTGACTTGGCACCAGTGGGGTGATGATGGTTTGGATTTCACCAGGGGTTTCCACGCCACGGAATTCCTTACCGGTGCGGTGCAACAGTTTGAGGAATTGTTTGTACGCGTCGAACACTGCGTCGCGAACCGAGTCGCCACGTTCGAGGCGGTATTGCAGGGTTTGCAGTTTGCGGTCGAGTTGTTCTTCCACTGCAAGGCCGGCTTCTTGCTTCTTGCGGATCAAGAAGAAGATCAACACGGCCAGCAGCAATAGGAATACGGCACCCGCCACGAACCAAGGCCAAACGGTCTTGACAGACTCTGCCGGCACAGTGACGCTTCGGGTTTCTTGTGTCCCCAAGAGGAAGGTGGTGCCGAGGCTTTCCACCTCGTATTGGAGGTCTTGGGCCACGGAGCCATCCACGGAGGTCGCAAATGTGGCAACTCCGTTGCCGTCTGTGATTGCCTGGATTCGTTCGTCACTGCCGATAAACCGCACCAGAACGGCGGTCTTGGGCAATGGGTTTCCAAGGTCGTCCTTGACTTCCATTTGGACGATGAACTGGTCTCCGTCTGCCACTTGGGAAATGATGCGGCTGGAGCTTTGACCCAGGATGGAAATGGATTGCGTCGCGCTTGCGGCGAGTTGGTACTGGTCCTGGTCACCGACGAATTCCACCTTCAAGACGTGTTTTCCAAGACTGGTCACGTCCGGGATTCGAATGCTTGGGCTGGTGAAGTCGCCGGTGCTCGTGGTCCGGGTGGATCCAAGAATCACGTCGTCAAGCAGAATTTGGACAAGTCCGTCCTCGACGCCCGTTCCGTCCCGCTTGACCACTTGGCCAGAGACTTCAATGTCTTTGCCACGAACTGCGTAGGCACCTTGGTCGTGGAAGTTGCGGACGGACACGCCCTTCACGAGCGTTTCGTCCTGCACCACCAAGTTGCTTTGCACCATGGCGCCAGCGAATGTGTTCTCGAGGCCACGGTACAAGGCGGTCACTTGCAGCTCACCCACTTGTTGGGTCGCGGGCAAGGCAACTCGGTGGAGTGTGGCACTGCCGGGTGCTTGCACGGCAAGGCTTGCCGCGAAGCCCTCGCGTTGGAACGAAATGGCACTTGCACCGGCTTGTTCGCTCCAGCCAGTGCCACGGCTCCAGCGACCCGGTGAGAATTCACCGGTTTCTTCGAAGAGCGTCGTGCCTTCGATGCGGTCCACGATGCGTATGTCATCGATGGTCCATTGCGCGCCGAACGGCGTGGCGCCCATTTTGGCTTGGACGCGCAGTCGGACATCGCTGCCGGCAAATGGCGTGAGATCAAAGGTTTCAGTGGTCAAACCCGAGACGTCTTGGTTCCAACCCGCACTGTTGAGTCGGGGGACGTAGTCCTCGTAGGGTCGAACCGGGGATTCGAGTGGCCCGAAGGTTTTGCCTCCGTCGGTGCTAATTTCCAGCACGGCTCCATCGCCAACTCGGTCAATTTGGACCCAATTCCAGAGGTCCAAAGTTGGGTTCGAGGTGCCCCGCAAGTCCATGAGGGGGCTTAGGAGGTAGTATTCGCGGTTGGGAGCCAGCGCTTTTTGGCCGTCTCCAACGCCCATGTAGGAGCCGCCCAGTTCCTCGGCGGCACCTGAATGCGTCGCTTTTCGCCACTGACTTGCGCTGTCTTCCAGACCACGGATGGATCGGGTCCACCAGTCGCTGCCACCGGGCGCCACGTAGTCATTGAACCCGTGAACGACGCGGTCGTCGCTTCGTTGGCCACCGGCAATCACGAACATGTCGCGAATGAGCAGGCCCACGTCTTCATCGGCGCCGTTGGACGCGAGCTGGATGCGGATTTGGACCTGGTTGCCGATGAGGTCGTTGAGGCTGTATGCGACGGTTCGCCATTCAGCCTCGCAGTCGCAACTGAAGCGGCCGTTGCTCGCCGACTCCCCACCCATGATGGCAGGGATGGACCTCCAGCTGTTGAGGTTGGTTGGGCGAGCTTGGACGGTAAGGATGTCTCCCTCCCCAAGCGCGGTGTATTGGCGCACCATGAGGTACGCTTCTCCGGCATTTCCGAGATCAAGGGGTGCGTTTAGAATCAGTTCAGCGACTTCGCTTGGGTTGTAGATGCTACCCGTGGGCTGGAGGGCGTTGCATGCGTTCTCGCATTCCACGTCGTGGTTGTGCTCGAGCCGGCTGAAGTAAACGGAGCGCCCATCGGTGAGCGACCCCTTCAGGGAGAGCGGTTCAATGACCCGGCCGGCCACGCTTGGCAAACCAATGCCAACGGTGGCGTTGGCGCCGAGATCATGAGCGCTGCTGCCGAAGAACATGGAATCGTATTGCATTTCCACGTCCTTTGATTCGTGGATTGTCAGGGAGAAGTGGGCGCCGTTGCTGGCTTCGCCTTCCACGCGAAGGTTTTGCCATTCAATGGTCCATTCACGGTGCGGTGCGGTGCCGGTGAGTTCAGTGACAATCCGCCCTTGATCCGCGATGAACGCGGGGTCCCAGGCGACGGCGTAGGCTGGCGCCCCAATGGACTTCAGATCCGTGATGCTGCAGAATTGCCCGCTTTGCACTTGGCAAGCGGTGCCAAGGTCAGCAGCTTGCGTGTCCCCGAGCGTGGCGATGCCCTCCGGGTGGACGGTGAGCAGGTCACTGGTCTCACCGAACAAGTCCAGCTCGAAGGGGGCTTGCAGCACGATGGGTGCGTCGAAGAGGGGGTGTCCGAAGCCGGACCGAGCGGGGCGAGATGCCGTGGTTCCAATCTCCACATCAAATGTGTCCTGGTTGACCACGCTGCCGTACTCGAACCCAATCATGCCCCAGTTTTGGTGAAGGGGCACTGGTGTCAAGTCGGATCGGAAAATCGTTCGAATTTCGTCCACCATGAAGCCGGTCCCTTGCAAGGCGTTGTTGCTGTTGAATGAAAGGATCAGTTGACCGGACGGGCCCTTCAGGTTGCTTGGAACTTGGTAGACCATCCAGCGCCATTCGTTGGTCTCGGGAAGGCTACTGAAGCCCGGTTCGTTGAGCGGCTGTAGGAGTACGGGCTCATTTCCGCCTTGCCTGACTTTCAGGGTCGCCACGTCGCCCACGTCGCCCACGTCGAGCTGGTACCGCAACAAGACAAACGTGCCGTCGCCTTCGGGGATGTTGAACCGGGGGCTCTTGGCTTCCATGCTTGCCCCGCCTGGGTACGTACCCGCCAGGTTGCTTGCCAGCACGCCGAGGCTGTTTCCGGTGAATGTCTCGTGGCCAACCTGGAATGGGTCACTGCCGAATCCTTGCACTTGCCAGTAGTTTCCGCCGGTTTGGACACCGTAGAATTCGAAGTCGTCCTCGAAGAGCACGGTGTTTCCGTCGGCCACTTTTACGTTGTCCACGCCGAACGCGATCTCGTTGTCCAATGCATTGGTCGCAAGACGCCAGCGAAGTTGTACCTCATCTTCGTTGTACTGCGTGAGATTGAAGCTCATGGGGAACCAGCCATTGGTGGTCCCGGTCCAACCAGGCCCTTCGAGGCTGCTCACGCGCTGCGACGTGTACCCTTCTCGGGGTTGAATCGTGGTCCAGCGGTCGCCGCCGTCCAGACTCACTTGCAACCGTGCCCCTTCGGACACGCCGAATCCTTCGACGAAGTCGTAGGATTGCCGGATTTGCAGTTCTGGGCTGAGGGCGGAGGAGAGATCAAATGGAGCCAAGTAGGTCAGCTCAGCTTGTTCGGAGGGCCGTGGTTCGGTGAGGTAAAGGTCGATGGGGTGGATGTCGTTGAGCGGTTGGCCAGATTCGTCCACGAGCCGGGTGCCGAATTCAAGGACACCATTGCTGCTCTTGCCATCGGTTCCCTCAATCACGAGTTTCGTGTCTGCGACCACCCCAAGGATGCCTTGCGCGTTGCTGCCGTCCATTTGGGGCAGACCTTCAAACAAGGCACGGATGACCAATGGACCGGTCCGCTGATCGAGGGGGATGGTGTAAGAGAGCAAGAATTGGCCGAGGCTGTTGGTCACGGCGTCGCCAAGTGGATCGGAGCCCAGCGTCAGGTTGATGGGCTGGCCAGTGACTGGTTTTCCTTGATCGTCGAATAGGAATCCGGTGATGTCGACGGTGTCGCCGCGGCGACCTTGTTCTGGGAACACGGCCAATGCGCTGCTGCCGCGGACTTCCACGGGGATGACGGTGCTGGAGGGAGCCGTGTCAGGGTCACCGTTGAATCGGAGCCGAACGATGCTTGTGCCGAGAGGTTCGTCCAAGCTGAGTTCCCGTTCAATTTCGAATTCGCCATCGCGGTTCGTTTGCACGATTTCCACGAAGGGTTTGCTTCCCAGCCACTGAATTTCCACGGTGCGGTTGCCCAGTGGTCGAGCGAAGGAGTTCAGGAGTTCGCCTTCAATTGTCAGCGTTTCGCCACGGTACGCGGTGATGGTTGGTTGAGCGACGAATTCGCTGGTGACCACGAGGCTGAATGGAACGCGTTGGCTCTCGGTGGGCGTGACCGTGAATTGTTCACTTCCCGCGAGGGCTTTTCCTCCGAACGAGGCGTACAAGTTGTACACGCCGCTGAGGAATTGTTGAGCGTCGAATCCGCCAGTGAAGCTTCCATCTGGGCCCGTGGTGACAGTGCCGACGATTCGGTCGCCCTTGCCTTCCACGTGCATGGCCAGTTCCACGTTTGGAACGGGGTCACCCAGTTGGGTCCGCAGCGTTCCTTGGAAACTGATCGGAATCGGAGCGTTGTCGTTCACGAATACGGTTCCAGACGGAATGCCTTGGAAGCTGAGGTCAAGCGTGGACCCAACACTGATTGAAACGGGAATGGTCGCCGTGATGCCTTCAAACCGACCCACGTCCGTACCTTTGGGGATGTACGACATGGTGAGGTTGTAGGTCCCAGGGACGCCGTGGAAGGGGACCTTGAGGAGGACCTCTCCGTCGCCTTCGTTGGTGGTGAACACTTGGTTCTGGAACTGGGGTTCGGCGCCTTCCCAGTGGAAGTTGACTTGTTTGAGTTCCAACGGTTTGTCGGCTGCGTCCGTGAGTCGAGCGGTACCTTGCAGCAAGTCAACCGTGGGCTCATTTTGGAAACTCAAGATGGGAGCACTAGGGTTGCAGCCAGGCGATTCCCCACACAAGTCGATGGTCAACTGCGTGGTGCTTGCCACATTCAAAATGCAGCCCACGGGGCTTGCCGCAAGCAAGCCGTCGCGGTTGTCAGACCCGGCGAGTGGTTCCGTCCAGAGCGCACAGAAGCTGGGCCCTGGTGGTTTTTCGTCCGGCACCACGAGGTTTAGGGCGAAGAGGCCATTTTCATCGGTGACGGCAGAGGCTTGGCTCACCAAGTCTGCAATGGGGGGAGGCGTTGAGCTGGAAGTGAATCCGAAGTGCACGCGCACTCCTTCGGCGCCACCAAAGAATTGGTAGTACTCCTCGGCGTCGCGGTCCATCCAGAAGTTGTTGGCCCGCGCGTCACTCACCGTGACTTGACCGTGGAACGCAACCGGTTCCCGGACCTTTGCAAACGTTGGCCATGGTTGGCTTGGAAGTTGCGTCAAGGAGGTGGCAAGAGATTCCCATTCCGCCGGACAAGTGATGGCCTCACAAACGGCGTTGCGAGCGTCAATGATTCCGAAACCCCAAGTGGAGAGCCAGTTCGTACGGTTGCCTTCATCGTGAAGTCCATCCCGTTCATCTGGACCGTCGGTGAATCCAGACGCGTCCAATCGGTTGTCCATGTCGTCGCGGGCGGTTTGGATGAGGAATTCTTTCAGCGCAAGGCCGCGGTCTGTGTGATTGTTGGCCTCGATGGCGATGGCAGCAACGCCTGCTGCAATGGCGGCGGCTGCGCTGCTACCGCTGGTGAGTTCGTAGCTTTCTGGTCGGGACCGGGGCGCAATGATGTCAACGCCTGGCGCCGTGAGTTCGGGCTTCGCAATGCGACGTTGACCATCATCGTTTGGCTGGTCCATGCTTGGCCAAGGGATGTCGTCTTCGTTTTCGATGGTGCCTTGGTGGTCGATGGCACCGACGGTGAGTGCAGTGGGGACGTTTGCGGGTGCACAAACGCCTTCTTCACGGCCTTGGCCTTGGGAAACGATCACGGTCACGTTGGTTTGGGCGAGGGTGTCGACGGCTTGTTCGGCAAGCGTGCCACCGTCGTCTTCTGCGCAAGTCCCTACGTCAAGAAGCGGAATGACGACCACTTCGATTTGGTCGTCAGGGTATTGTTCGTTGTGTGCGAGGATGAGTTCAGTTCCCGTGATGAAACTGCCTGCGCCAGCCACGGCAACCTGGTTCGCGCTGCCCACTTGCACGCCGACGGTACTGCCGGGTTCGGAGTTCAGCGGGAAACAGCCCACGTCTTCCACGCACTCCGTGTCCATTCCGATGAACACATTCACGTCCGCAAGGGAGGCGCCTGGCGCGGCACCTGGGTACATCCAGCGACCGGCGGGGTGAACACTGCCGTCGGTCAGGAGCGTGTCACCGGTTCCGGCGATTTGCCCTGCGAGGGCAGTTGCGTGTGGGAGGGTTGTGAAGCGATTGAGGTCCAATCCGTTGTATGTGTCCAGGATTGGGTCCATGCCCGGCAACCTGGAGATGGTGTCGTCCACTGGCTGGACTGCTTGTCCAGCGGTGCCCAGGCAGGGGATGGTTCCGGGAGGGAGGCCGAGGAGGGGCTCGACGGTGAACGTGGTGAGGGAGCAGGCGGTTGCAGAGTAAGGGTCGAAGTAGGGTGAAACGGTGGTCACGACCAGGTCCAAGGGATCTGCTTCAGGAATTTCTGGCTTGGGGACAACCCATGGTGCGCTGGCGTTCACTTCATTGCCGGCCGCACCGACGGTAAAGTTCGCAAGCGCGTACCCCCACGCATTGAGGCGGAGGCGCACTTTTGCGTCCTCGGTGGCGGGGTCGTCGTCCATGTCGTTGATGCTTGGGTGGGAATCATCGATTCCTCCATCCATCAGGGCAACCGTGACGCCTTTTCCAGAGAATCCAGTGTAGTCTCCGCCTTCGCCGGTCCATGCGCCTCGGAGCATGCTTTGCTGGGCTCCCGAGTCAATGACGATGTTGCGGCTGTCCCTTGCTCGGATGGCAGAGGTCGCCGTACTGAGCTGCGGTTCCAAAACGGGGTCCCATTCCACGCGTTTTACGAAGTCCAATTCGTCCAAGGCGTGCAAGTGTTCTGCATTGATGAACGCCCAAACTCCGTTGACGTATCGGAATTCTTGGACAATGATGAGCCCTTGAATGTTCAACAGGTTGAGTCGTTGGGAATCAGAGAGTGGCCCGTCCAAGTGGATGAGCACGGAGGTCGTGCCAACGGCGTCTTGTAAGTCCAGGTCCAACACCGAGGCTTTCTGGGCTGCGGTAGCGGGCTCCGTTCCGTCTTCGACTACGTTTGTCACGAGCCACGCGGAGCTAGGGATTCCTACGAGCAAAAGGACCAACGCAGTTGCCATGAGGGCGCGCTTTGGCCCCCGGCGACGTTGTGCATTCCAACCATCCCGACTCACCATCAGACGCTCACACCCCTCTTGGGTTAAATGCGTTGTTTCTATTGCGTGCGAAAATGCCCAAAATCACGGGAATCAACGGGGCAAACAGCCCCGGGGTATCCTTTCCAGATTCGACGACCCGGACAGTGAACTCTTCGTCGTATAGGTTGCCTGATGCGTCGACGGCCTTGACCCGAATCTGGTGTTCGCCTGCCGCGAGGTCAATGGGAATGAGTGTGCCGTTGCCGCTGTGAATCAGCTCGCCGTTTTGCCAAATGGAGACAGATTGCAGCGCGGACGCGTCGTCAATTTGTAATTGCCAACTGCCCGCGACCAATTCGGAGGGGACACCGCCTGCAATGGCGGGGGCAATGGAGTCTTTGTGAATCGTCAGAACCGGGCCAACGGAACTTTGGCCTGCGTTGTCCACGGTGCGCCAACGGAGCAGGGTTGTACCTTCTTCAGGCCTGAATTGGATGGCGTCCGGAAGAACCAACCAGCGGTTGTGCAACGTCCACTCGTTGCTGGAGTTGATTTCTAGCGCGTAATGGGCAATGCCGCTGAGTTCATCTTGGCCGAATTGCCCAATGGACAAGGAGACCTGGTCCACGGCAGACAAAGCGACGCGGTCCGCCACCCACTTCGTGACGGTGGGGGGAGTGAGATCGATGCGAATGGTCCATTCCGTGGACGCTATGTTTCCGCCTTTGTCTTCGACTTGCACAACCACGTTGAAGATGCCCGAGCTGTCCACAATCACGGTCCCGTTGTCCACTTGCAGCGCCTTGCCGTCGGCAAACGCCTTGGTGGACACGATGCTGGTTTCAAGGTCCTCTGCGAGGGGGTTCCATCGAACGACGGCCCCATGCCACCCGCTACTTGGGGGCGTGGCCAAAATGACTGGTGCGGTTTCATCGTGGACATATTGAATGGTCTCGTTTCCACCTTGGTTGCCTGAGTGATCCACCGGGGTGACGGTGACGGTGTAGGTGCCCTGCACCGTGAGTGGAAGGGCGAATTCACGGGACTGCACCGTGAATTGACCACTAGAGCTGCCAGCTGGCCGGGCCACTTCCAGGGCAATCGTGTACTCCACGTCACCACTTTCATCCGTTCCCCCATTCCAGGTCAGGAGGCCGTCAATGACCGTCAGGTTTGCAATGGCCGTGGGGGCGGTTTGGTCCACAATCGAAATGAGCGGGCGAGGGTTTTGGAGTTGGAACGTGTGAACTTTGGAGTAGGTGCCCTTTTCGACCGTGGCAGTCCACCCGGTGAGTTGGTACACGGATGTTGGCGTCACATGCAGCATCTTGGTTGAGTGTCCATCAACGACGCCCGCTTCTGTGTTTGCTTGGTACACAACGCTGGTTCCGTTGCGAATGGTCACCTCAGCACCGCTCACCGCCACTTCGTTTGCGTACGCGACAACTGGTGCAAGGGTGCCGTGGACTACGAATGTGCTTTCCGAAGCAACCCATGACCCGAAGGAGAAGTCAACTGCCGTGACCGCGGCTTGATCCAAGACTACGGCGCCGACTACGTTGCTCTTCACAAAGAGACCCGCGCCGTTTGAGAGTTTCAGAGAAGTGGCGCTTGCGCCCTCCAAATCGAGGTCACCCTGG
>JBMZMP010000047.1:4273-9954 GCA_049619235.1 Thermoplasmatota archaeon | reverse complement strand
AATCACGGGGAAGCCAAGACCGGGCGATGACGAGCTGGTGGTTGAGGAAGGCGTCCCACTTGATGAAGAAGAACTCGAGGGGGCGTTTTTTGCAGCAACAGGGACAATTTGCTCGTACTCCGCGGTTTGTCCATCGCTCAAGCGCATTTTGGCGGCCACTTCGAAGGCCCCGGGGGTTGAAAATGCATGCGTCGGGGTTGCAATGGTGGCGGTGGCGCCGTCGCCGAAGTCCCAGAACCATTCCACAATGTCCGTGCCCGCCGCCTTGCTACCAGAAGGCGCAAAGGACACCAAATCCCCCACGAACGGCTTTTCCGGCGTCCAGGTGAAGTCCACTTCCGGCTCAATGGTGGTTTGGGGTTCCGGTTTCTGTTCCGAATTGGTTGCACAGCCCGAAAGGGCAAGCAAAACAAACAACAAAACAGGCCAAACCTTCCGCATGCATGTGCCAGGCCGCGCCATATTGAAGCATTTCGTCTTTCCTTACCACTTTAAACCCAACCTTCGTCGCCGCGATTGAAGCCCATGGCAAAGGCACAAGTCACCGTACACCTGAAGGCCGGCATCAGCGACCCCGAAGGGCAAAACACCCTCAAGGCGCTCCATTTGCTCGGTTTTGACGCCGTCAAAGAAGTGCACACCACCCGCATCTTCGAAATTGAACTGGACGACGTCGCGAATCCAGAAGAGGAAGTGGACCGCATGTGCCGCCGACTCCTTACCAACCCAGTCATTCACGACTACACCATCAACATCCACTAATGCACCCAAGGTCCAAAGATCGCACTGGAAATTCGAAAGTGCTAGCGGACGCCAGGAAGGCCCGCAAGGACCGCAAGCCAACCTCTGAAGTTGGCGAAGAAACCCACTCTCAACCACGGAAGGGCTTCCGCGCCCGCCGCAAACCCACAGGCAAGCAGGAACAACAATGACCTGGGAACAACACGTGTACAAACTCGACGGCGTCGACGCGCGCCGCTTCAAACTCTCCGCCATGACCGACGCCGAACTCCTCGCCTGCTCGCAGGCCATGAGCATCGGCTTGAAGCTGGACGAAATGCAATCCGCCCGGGACCACTTCCTCGCCCGCGATGGCGAAGACGACCCCACGGACGTAGAACTGGAAGCGCTCGGCCAAGCCTGGAGCGAACACTGCTGCTACAAGAGCAGCAAACCGGTCCTGAAAGCAAACGTCTACGGCATTCACGAAGACAAAATCGTCGCCCGTGAAGACGGCGGCGTCGTGGAATTCGACGACAACCACTACTACGTTGTTGGCCTTGAATCCCACAACCACCCCAGCGCCATCGAACCCTACGGTGGCGCAGCCACTGGCGTTGGCGGCATCATCCGCGACATTGTCTGCATGGGCGCACAACCCGTCGCCCTCGTGGACCCCATCTTCTTTGGCCCCCTCGACACCAAACACAGCGACCTGCCCCCAGGCGTGAAGCATCCCCGCTTCATCATGGACGGCGTCGTATCCGGCATCCGAGACTACGGCAACCGCGTGGGCATCCCCACCGTCGCAGGTGGGGTCACATTCCACCCCGGATACACAGGCAATCCCCTCGTGAACGTGGGCTGCATCGGCATGGTCGAGAAGGACCGCATGATTCACTCCAAAGCCGGCGGACCTGGAGACGTCTTTGTGTACGTTGGAAACGCCACCGGCCGCGACGGCATCCACGGTGTTGCTTTCGCCAGCGAAGAGTTGACGGAAGAATCCGAAGACGCAAGCCGCAGCGCCGTCCAAGTGGGCGACGCCATCCTGAAGGAACCCCTCATCCACGTCACCCTCGAAGTGCTGGAAGAAGACCTCGCCACTGGTTGCAAGGACTTCGGCGGCGGCGGCCTCAGCTGCGTTGCAGGCGAACTTGCTTACGACGCCGGCTACGGTTGCGTCATCAACCTCGAAACCATCCCCCTCAAAGTCCCCGGCATGAGCCCATGGGAAATCTGGGTGAGCGAATCCCAGGAGCGCATGATGTTCACCGCCAAGCCGGAGAACGTGGAACGCATCCTGCAAATCGCCAAGAAATGGGACGTCCCCGCCGTTGTGTGCGGAGAAGTCACCGAAACCACGGTCAACCACGTCAAGTTTGACGGCAAGACCGTGATGAAATTGGACCTTGAGTTCAGCACCGGCGGACCCACCTACAACCGCCCCGCCGCGGACGTCAAAGTGGACCGCGACAACTTCGTGGACTACACCGCCCCCGACGCACAAGAGACGCTTCGCAAGCTCTTCGCCCATCCAAGCATCATGAGCAAAGAATGGGTCATTCGCCAATACGATCACGAAGTGCGCGCCAACACCGTCCTGAAGCCACTGCAAGGCGTCATTGGCCTCGAAGGCCCCGGCGACGCAGCGGTCCTCAAACCCGTCGCCACAAGTGACAAGGGCCTCGCCCTGGTCAGTGACATCAACCCCCGCTACATGGAACGGGATCCATACTGGGGTAGCGCCGGCGCCATTGACGAAGTGGTCCGCAACCTCACCGCCGTTGGTGCCCGCATCAGTAGCCTCTGCGACAACCTCAACTTCGGCAACCCAGAGAAGCCAGAACGCATGTGGGAACTGTACGAGTCCACCCGCGGCCTTGGCGACATGGCCCGCAAACTCGGAGTTCCATTCAGCAGCGGAAACGTGTCCCTGTACAACGAAACCCCGCAAGGCCCCATTCCTCCAACACCCACCATCATGGGTGTGGGCATCCTGAGCCACTTCAAGCACGCAACCAGCCTCGACCTCAAGTCTCCTGGCAACAAGCTCTACCTCGTTGGACACACGTTCCGCGAATTGGGCGGCAGCGCCTACGCAGATGTTATCGGCATCGACGGCGAACGTGTTCCCCAAACCGACGTGGAATGCCTCATGGACAACGCGGAAACCATCGTCACCGCCATCGAAAACGGCCTCATCCGCGCCGCGCACGACTGCAGTGAAGGCGGCATCGCCGTTGCACTCGCAGAAATGTGCTTCGCAGGCGGCCTCGGCGCCAACGTCACCCTCGCAGACGTGGGCACGCGCGCAGGAGCCAACTTGGACTACGACCAGAAACTGTTCAGCGAAAGCAACAGCCGCTGGATCGTCGAAGTCCCCGCCGACAAAGCCGACGACTTCGAAGCCATGTTCCCCGAGCTCCCGAAGAAGAATTACCTCTACAATTTGGGTGAAGTGACCGAAGGCAACCTGGTCATCGACGACGCCATCAACATGGACCCGCAAGAACTCCGCACCATTTGGAGCGAGACACTGCCAAAACTCATGGGGGCAACCGCATGACCCGGAACCCATCCGACCTCAAATGGGCCGTCCTTCGCATCGAAGGCACCAACAGCGAAGACGAATCCGCTGCATGCATGCGTGAAGTGGGCGTCCAAGCCGAAATCATCCACCTCAAGCAACTGCTGCACGACGACGTGGTGGAACACGAAAAACGCAACCTCAGTGACTACGATGGCCTGTGGATTGCAGGCGGCTTCAGCGCAGGCGACTACATCCGCGCCGGGGCCATCCTCGCAGCACGCATGAAGAGCCGACTCGGCGACGACCTCAAGGCATTCGTTGCCGCCGGAAAACCAGTCCTGGGCATCTGCAATGGATTCCAAATCCTCGTGGAACTGGGCCTCCTTCCAGACATGGACGGAGTCGGCATGACCGACATTCCGGAGGCGTCGCTGCACCTCAACGACAGCGGCCACTACGAATGCCGCCCCAGCCTCCTCAAGCACGTCAACAACGGCACCTGCAAGTTCACCAGCACCATCCCCAAGGGCGAAGTGCGCACCGTCATCAGCAGCCACGCGGAAGGCAAATTCCTCGTGGCCAACGAGGAAGCGTACCAACGCCTCGTTGCACAGGACCAAATCGTGTTCACGTACACCGACAACACCGGTAGCGACACCCCCACATACCCATGGACTCCGAACGGCGCCATGCACGCCATCGCCGGTGTTTGCAACCCCGCTGGAAACGTGTTTGGCATGATGCCCCACCCCGAGCGCGTCTTTTGGCGCCGCGGCCACCCGGACTGGACGCGCACCGGTCTCGACGCGGGCCTCGGGTACGACGTGGGAGATGGCCGCGCCATCTTCGAAGCCATCGTCCAGTACCAACTGCAACCATAGGCTGGAACGGGCCTTGGCCTGCACGATTTCATGCACCTGGTAGCGAAAGCTAAGCCCCGGACACCCAGTCGCCTCGCATGGACACGCAAATTCTTGCCCCCATTCGATACGCAGCCTGGCTCGCAGGCGACCTCGGAACCGAACTCTTGACCACCCTGGAAGCAAGCCTCTCCGGACTCCCCGAAGTGCACATCCAGAAACTGCACCGCGGCTTCCTCATCCAAGCCGAGGAATCCCCAGGTCCCTTCTTGGAAACCGTCGCCCAGGGCATGATGAAACTCGAGCACATGGTCAGCCAAACATACCCAGTTTTCCACCGGGAAATGGGTCCCGTGTGGACCGGGACGTTGCAGTCTGTGTTTCCCCAATGCGCCTAAACGGAGCCGTGGCCTGCACCAGCCATGGACTTGCATTGCTACTTCGACTACGGTTCCCCGTACGCTTACCTCGCGTGGTATCGCATCACCAAGTTGCACCCTGAGAAGTACGAAAAGGTCAACATTCTCTGGAAGCCGGTCAGCGCCGCACACATCTTCAAAACAGACGGCAGCGCGCCAAACACGACCATGAAGAACCAAGGCGCCTACCTCTACCGCGACGTGGATCGGTACGCGAAGTTGTACGATGCGCCGTTTTGTCACCCGCGGATGCCGGTGCGGTCCATTGAGGCCATGCGCCTGCATTTTCTCGCAGACCAGCAAGGGCCGAAGTTCGAATCCGCCTGGATGGAGGCTGTTTTCATGGCCAACTTCCGAGACGGCAAGGACATCTCGACCCCGGACGTGCTAAAGGAACTGTGCGACCAAGTTGGCATCGAGGATGGCCCCCAAGGATGCAACCACGAATCCATCAAACGCCTACTGATTGCCAACACCCAAGAGGCCTACGAAGCAGGTGCGCCCGGGGTTCCATTCTTCGTGTTGGAAACAGACGAAGGCCGGGACATCTTCTGGGGCAATGACCGTTTGGGCTGGGTGGAAGCACTCATCAACTGAGCCAATGCGCTCAGAAACTGGAGGGGCCTTGCGAGGTGTGCGGCGTTATTCCTGCAGAACCCACTTGGTGCCGTAATGAATGACCCCGGACTCCCCGTCTTCTGAGATTTTGCGGAACACACCGCGGACCGCATCGCCCGCTTCCGGTTCCCGTGACAGGTCCACGAGTTGGCCAGTCAATACGGGCCCATCAGGGGTTTGAATCCATGCCACGATGTAGGGCACTTGCCCTTCATACCCAGGCGCGGGTTTGTGGATGCGGGTCCACTCAATGATGTGCCCGGTGCCAGACAATTGGAACGGCTCCATGGTGCCGATGCTTTCGCGCCGTGCGTCAGGGCACACGTCCCTTGGTGGGTAATAGGTGCGTCCACTGGCAGGGCAATGGTTGCCTTGCAAGTTGTACCGGGTGGGGATTTCACGCCAAAAACGGGGCACGCTCATGAGGAGTCCTCCGAATGAGATGCCGCGCGAGCACCGCGAGATCGATGAGCCGCAACGCGGCTTGTCGTGCGCGGGACGCTCATGGCATTGCCTCCATGACGTGCACGA
>JBMZMP010000047.1:312-4263 GCA_049619235.1 Thermoplasmatota archaeon | reverse complement strand
GGTGCCACCCGTGTTGTGGGCAACGCCAATGCTTGCATCGGACACTTGGCGACCATTTGCATCGCCGCGCAATTGCCAAGTGAGTTCGCAAATCTGGGCAATGCCCGTGGCACCTGCTGGGTGCCCGCGTGCCTTGAGACCACCGCTGGGGTTGACCACCACTTGGCCCTCCAAGCCCGTGCGACCCTCCAAAGTGGCGATGCCACCGGTTCCTCGTTTGACGAGGCCAAGGTCTTCGATGGCCATGATTTCCTGTATCGTGAACCCGTCGTGCACTTCGGCCAGCTGTACATCTGCGGCACTGATGCCTGCTTGCGCATATGCGCGCCGGGCTGCTTCCTCGGTGGCTCGGAGCATGGTCCGGTCGGCCCGGCTGTGGACGGCGAGCAAATCACTGGCTTGTCCACTGCCTGTGATGGCGACGCCTCGGTCGGCGGCTTTGGCCACGTCTTCGTTGCAAAGGACCACGCACGCGGCCCCATCACTCAGGGGGGCGCAGTCGAACATGGTGAGGGGGTCGGCGACCACGGGGCTGCCGGTGACCAAGTCAGCCGTGATTTCTCGTTGGAATTGCGCCAAGGGATTGCGGGCGCCGTGGGCGTGGTTCTTGACGGCCACTGCGGCGAGGTGTTCCCGCGTCGTTCCGTATTTTCGCATGTGCGCCTTCGTCATGAGGGCGTGAAGTGCTGCGTCGGTTGCGCCAACAAAGTGCTCCCATTCCTGGTCGATGCCAGCGCAACTGATGGCTTGGGCGTCCGCGTCACTGACGTCGGTCATTTTTTCCACGCCGCCCACTACGACGATGCTTGCTTCGCCGCTCTTGATGGCCTGGATGCCTGCTCGGAGCGCGACGCCGCCGCTTGCTCCGGCCGCTTCCACGCGAGTTGCTGGAATGTGCAAGTCACCGAGGCCTGCGCCGTCGAGGAGCAGCGGCGCGATGTGTTCTTGGCCCAGGAATTTACCCGTGCTCATGCTTCCAACGAACACGGCGTCGATGTCTTCGCCGGGGATGCGGGCATCGTTGAGTGCGCCGAGACCCGCTTCGGTCATGAGGTCGCGGTAGGATTTCTCCCAGTGCTCGCCGAAGTGTGTGTGGCTTGCGCCGAGGACGTAGACGCTCATGCACCCTCCATTTTCAGTTTGCCACGGGTTTTGGCGTACTCGGCGTAGTCTAGGTACATGGGGTTTTGAAGCTGGGTTTCGAGGGTCTCGGTGCGGTCGTACTGCGCGATGTTTTTGGTGACCGTGAGGTCGAAGGCGTCGCTGCCGGCGCCGCTTCCGTAGCCACACATGAAGATGCGGTCGCCGGGTTCGGCCACGTCAAGGACGTTTGCGAGTCCGAGGGGGGCTGCCCCGGAGTAGGTGTTGCCGATGCGGGGCGCCAGTAGTCCTTGCCGCCACTGGGGTTCCTTGAAGCCCAGTTTCTTGGCGACGGCGACGGGGAATTTGCCGTTTGGCTGGTGGAAGATGGCGTGATCGTAATCGGCGGGCTTGGTTTTGCATGCTTCAAAGAGCAGTTTGCTCGCCTCGGCCACGTGGCGGAAATAGGCAGGTTGCCCAGTGAATCGTTCGCCGTGGCTTGGGTATTTTTGTCCCTCGCGGCGCCAGAAGTCGGGGGTGTCGGAGGTGAAGGATTTGGTGTCGTTGATTTCCGCCAAGATTTGCTTCTTATCGGCGCCGATGACAAATGCGGCGCCGCCGGCACTCGCGCTGTATTCCAGTGCGTTTTGGGGGGCGCCCTGGCTGGTATCAGCGCCAATGGCGAGCACTTCTTTGGCCATGCCAGATTTCACGAGCCCCATGCCCACTTGGATTGCGGCGGTGCCGGCTTTGCAGGCGAATTCGAAGTCCGCCATGGTCATGGTTGGGGGTGCGCCGAGCGCGGCTTGCACGATGGTGCCGGTGGGTTTGACGCTGTACGGGTGGCTTTCGCTTCCTACGTAAATGGCACCTAGGTCTTCGATGTGGCCGCCGCGGCGGTACGCTTGGCGTGCTGCTTCGACGCTGATGGTTGCCACGTCTTCGTCGGGGCCGGGGACGGATTTTTCGTGCACGTTGAGGGCGCGGCCGATGTTGGCGTCGTCGCCCCAGATGCGTGCGATTTCTTCGCTCCGGATGCGGTACTTGGGCACGTAGGCCCCGTAGGAAACAATTCCAACCACGGGCGCTTTCCAATTTTCACGGTACTTAAAACGGGGGGAAAGGGACTTCGGCGTGCGTCGAAGTTTACAGGAGTTCCACTGTGCCGGATTGCACGGGTGTGCCGTCGATGACGAGGCAGCCGTTTTCATCGATGCGTTCGGCCACTCCTTCCACGTCCCCGACACGGACCCGTTTTCCTTGCAATGCGTCGCGGGCGCGGAAGCGGTTGAGGATTTCCAGATTTTCCCCGGCGCGTGCCTTGTCGATTGCGGCCTTGAGTTCGTCGAGGATGTATGCTTCGGTGTCTTCGATGCAGGTGTCCACTCCGAGGACGTCCTCGAGGGTGATGCTGCTTCCGTCGAGGGGCGCGGGGAAATCACTGGCGTTGCCGTTGAAGTTGATGCCGATGCCGGCCACCAGGAAGTCCACGTCGGCTCCCGTGCTTTCGCCTTCCACGAGGATGCCGGCGATTTTGCGGCCACCCACCCACACGTCGTTGACCCACTTCAGTTGGGGTTCGGCGCCGGCGATTTCGAGGAGGTTTGCCACGGCGTTTCCAAGGCTCAGTGTCAGAAACCGAGGGTCTGGCAAGTCGCGAATGAGGATGCTTGCATACCATCCTCCTTCTGGTGCGTGCCATGTGCGGCCGTGTTGGCCCCGGCCACCGGCCATGGTTTTGGCGACGACGACGGTGCCGTCGGGGGCACCTTCTTTTGCCAGTTCACGGGCCTTGTTTTGCGTGCTTTCCAATTCGTCGAAACGGTGGATCATGGACATTCACACAGTTCGATGAGGACGCCGCCAGTTTCTTTGGGGTGCAGGAAGGCGATGCGTTTGCCTTCGGCGCCGATGCGTGGCGTTTCATCAATCAGCCGCACGCCCAGTTTCTTGAGGCGGGCAAGTTCTGCGTCCAAGTCGTCGGTCCGGAATGCGATGTGGTGCACGCCGGGTCCTTTTTTGGCGAGGAATTTGCCAACGGGCGTGTCGTCGCCGGTGGGTTCGAGGGCTTCCACCACGCTCATGGTGTCGCCGACGGGGAAGAACCGGGTCTTGACACCTTGGTCTGCGACCACTTCGTCGTGGCCCCGTTTGAGTCCGAGGATGTCTTCGTAGATTCGACTGGCATCATCGACGTTTGCAACGGCGATGGCGACTTGATCGACGCCCAATATGGCCATAGAAAAGGGAGGGAAAAGGGGAGGATAAAGGGGCCGGATTATGGTCGGCGGGCGATCGCCACCGCGGCCAAGGCGATGACGAGCAGGGCGAATCCGAATCCAGGCGTGGATTCTTCTTCGTGGGTGTGGCCGTCGGCGTTGTGGTTTTCGTCGTCAGTGTGTTCGTCGCTGCCGTGTTCGCCAGGTCCAACGTCGTCGCATCCGGTTTCCATGTCCATGGCGCCGTGGTCGTCGTGGCCGCCTTCGTGACCCTCTTCGTGGCTGTGATCGTCACTTGGGCACGCTTCGGGTGCTTCCAGGTGCAATTCGTAGGCGAGTTGGTTGAAGCCGCCGAGGCCGCTCAGGACGGTGATGGTCCAGTTGGCCATGCCGGTTTCGGTGGCCATGTTGTGTCCCATGAGGGTGAAGTCGAGGCTTGTGCCTGCTTCGAGGGCGAAGCTGAGTGCGGCGCCGGACGTGGTGCCGTCGGAGACACTGGTGTGGAGGCCGTTGGTGCCTGCGACGAAGACCACGTAGGATTGGTCCACTTCGAGGTCGTTGGTGACGGTGAGCTTCGGCCTGCTCGACCTGCGGAGGTCTCCTCTCACTGGCTCGGCCTTGGGTCTGGCGACTTTCTTCTGGGTTTGGAGCT
>JBMZMP010000047.1:0-302 GCA_049619235.1 Thermoplasmatota archaeon | reverse complement strand
GCGTCGGGGTCGAGGTGGCCGGCGGGTTCGGCGTCGATGGCGAGGGTGGCGTAGTAGTCGGGGGCCTTGACGGTGTAGGATTCTGCTTCAAACCGGAGGGTCATGGTGGGAATCCAGGCTTCGGGCGCATCGGGGGTGATTCCTTGTGGCATGGCATCTCCGGCGGTGCCGGAGAGGTCGGTGGTCGCGAGGAAGTTGCTGATGCTGTCTCCTACTTGGAGGCCGAGGGCGCTGAAGGTTTGGCCCACTTCAACAGCGAAGCGGTCGCCGTCGTTCAAGGAGTAGGGTTGCACTAGGTAGGG
>JBMZMP010000046.1:0-9957 GCA_049619235.1 Thermoplasmatota archaeon | reverse complement strand
TGCAAAACATGAGGGACAGCGGGATGGACTGGGGCCGATTCTTCCGCGACCCGGAACTGGCAAAGAAAGAACTCCGGTCCACCATTGCCCACCGAAAACGAATGGCCAGCCTGGACACCGAAGTTATTTGGAGTCCCCACGTCGAAAAGCGGTGGAAAATGGTGGCCAACCGCGCCGCCCTCTATGCCGCGACCATGAACTCCGCTTTCTACCAGGTGTCCCAGGTCACGGACGAAGGCGTTCCATATGTCGGCCTGTTGAAGTGGAAGCTTCCACCGGAGCCGGACAGCAACCCCCGCCGCCTCACCCCCAAGCAAGTGGATGCGCTCCACGATTACGATTGCAAAAACGAATTTGTGGCCAAGCGTCGCCGGTGCCTCATTTGGCTTTCCTCCATCCTTGGCCTTCGCCCCAAGAGCATGGCGGCCCTGAAGATGGCCGACTTTGAACTGGGCGCCCGAACCAAGTATGTCCGCGTGGCCGCCCTGAAAGGAGGGAAAAGCGGCGAAATGGCCCTTCCTGACCAAATCCTGGACCACGACCGCCCATTCATGGAATACCTGGCCGTGCGCCCGGACGTGGAAGGCGATTGGTTCTTTGTTGGCAAGCACCACCAACACCACGAATACAAGGGAATGACCAGTGGCGGCCTTCGCCGCGACGCGGAATATATCAAGCGCGCCACCGGGTTCCCGTTCAGTCTCTACGACCTCCGGCGTTACCGGAATTGGTATGAAAAACGAATGAAGGTGGAAAGCCAGGTTTCGGCCCATGCGAATGGCCATGGCGGTGTCCAAAACGTCGTCACTTACAGGGGCGTGATGGATGCGGAGGAACAGGCGGACGGTTACGCGAAGGCGGGGATTCCTGGTTATCGGGAATTGGAGCCGGTGCCGCCTCCGTTTGAACGGATGGCGAAAGAAGAAACTGAAACGGGCGCTTAGGCGCTCTCCTTATGGCTTCGACAAAAGACGAACTCCCCAACGTGAAAATGAAATGTAGGGGGGTTAAGAAAGAACCCTGCCCATGTTCGGGCAGGGCGCGCCGACCTGGAAAGTCGGAGCCGTGTCCCCAAGCAACCAAGACGTCGAAATCGTCGTTGGTGCCTGTGCCCCCTTCCAGCCTGAAGGGGAGGAACCCCAAATGAAAACAAGAAATTTGAGGCCCCACGATGGGCCGCAAGTCGAAACGAAAGCGACCAACCGATTCCCAACAGAAGGAAAAGGGGTAGTGGACCCGACCGGACTCGAACCGGTGATCCTCGCCTTGTAAGGGCGATGTCATAACCAACTAGACCACGGGTCCGTAGCCTATTCGCCGCCGACAGGGGGGTGGTTTATGACCACTTCGATGGCGTCCACTGGAGTTCGCCTCGTGCCGCTTATGAAGGGGTTTCTTTTGGCATGGGTATGGCTGGCGGACCCGAACCAATCCTCCTGAGTATTCTGATCATCATTCTTGGCGCCAAACTTGGCGGCGAGTTTGCCGAGCGCTTCAAGCAACCCGCCGTTCTCGGCGAGCTCTTGGTGGGGGTGATCCTCGGGGCCTCCTTGCTAGGGGGCTTCATCGGAATGCCCGATTTTGCCTTGCAAGGCGAACACCACCACGAGCAAGAGCTTCTGCATGACGCAGAACACGACGTGGAACTTGCCATGCACGGTGAAGGCAACTTGACCATGGCTGAAGCCAACCTCACCGCTGCGCAGCAGCACTTCGGCAAATTCATCGGCGAAAACGAAGCCAACATTGGCGCCCTGGAAATCCTTGGCGCCCTCGCCACCATTGGTGTCATTCTCTTGCTATTCGAAGTGGGTTTGGAATCCGACATCAAGGAACTCACCAAAGTCGGTGTGAGTAGCCTCCTTGTGGGCATCATCGGCATCGTCGGCAGCTTCGTTCTCGGCTTCGGTTTCAGTTACTTCCTCAGTGAGATTTGGAGTTCATGGGCCGCGGCCAACGCGTTGATTCCGAACAACCTCCTGCACATTTTCGTCGGGGCAACCCTCACCGCCACCAGCGTTGGCATCACCGCCCGCGTGCTCGGCGACATGGGCCGCCTCAACACCAAGGAAACCCGCATCATCCTCGGCGCCGCAGTCATTGACGACATCGGCGGCCTCATCATCCTCGCCATCGTAGGCGCCATGGTCACGGCAACCTTGGAAGGCGGAACCGTGGAAGCGACGCAAATTCTCCTCATCGCCGGGAAAGCAATTGGCTTCCTCGTCGTGAGCCTCCTTGTGGGATTGAAGTTCATCCCCAAACTTTACGACGGCGCCGTGGAGAAATTCAAGGTGGCAGGTTTCCCCGTGGCACTTGCAATCACCTTTGCGCTTCTCATGAGCTACCTCGCAACCGTTGCAGGCTTGGCCGACATCGTCGGCGCCTTCGCCGGTGGCCTCATCTTGGCACAAACCAAAGCAGCGCACAAGATCTTCGAAGACCTCCGCCCCATCGCGGCCATCTTCGTCAGCTTCTTCTTCGTGACCCTTGGCATGAAAGTGGACTTGCGCGACCTCGGCGACAACGTGCCGCTACTATTGGCCGCAAGCCTCGCGCTCATCGTTCTCGCAATGGCCGCAAAACTGGCCTGTGGATACGGGGTCACCAAAGGCACGAAGGCATCCAAACTCGTCGTTGGCGTCGGCATGAGCCCCCGCGGCGAAGTGGGTCTGATCTTCGCAAGCCTTGGATTGTCCCTCGGCGTCATTGCCGGCTGGCAATACACCATGGTCATCATCGTCGTGATGGGAACCACCTTCATCACGCCCATTTGGCTCAAGAAGTTGCAAAACCGCTTCATCGGCATCGAGGACAAGGAAAATCCGAAGGCCGAAAACGCGTCGAAGATCTTGGAAGCCTAACGTGAGCTTCCTCTCCGTGCCCGGTTCTGATGCCGTGGCGGCGCTGCTGGCAGCGGCAGCCCGGCCGGAGCAACTTCCAAGCTTGGCTGGGAAAACCGTGTGCATGGCGTTCTTTGAACCCAGCACGCGGACCCGGTTGAGCTTTGAAGCCGCCGCGCACCGATTGGGGGCCAATGTCATTGGGTTCAGTGACGTGGCTTCTACCAGTGGCGCCAAAGGCGAAACGTTGGAGGACACCATCCGGGTGCTATCGGGTTACTGCGACGCAATTGTCGTCCGGCACCCGGAAACTGGTGCTGCAAGGCGCGCCGCCGACGTGGCCACAGTCCCCATCATCAACGCGGGAGACGGGGCTGGAGAACACCCCAGCCAAACCATGCTTGACCTGTTCACCATCCAGCACCATTTTGGCCGCTTGGACGTGAACATCGCGTTCCTTGGGGACTGCAAGCACGGGCGGACCGTCCACAGCCTTGCCAAGTGACGCAGGTGCCCGCACCAGGTCTGGCCTGGGACGGACTCGCCGAGGTGGGCCTCGAGGAAGCGATTGCAACTGCGGACGTGCTCTATGCGACCCGCGTGCAAAAAGAACGAGGCAGCACGGGCGAAGCCCCCGTCTTGACGGCAGCAAACCTCGCCGGTTTCGAGGGCATTGTCATGCACCCGCTGCCGCGCGTGGACGAGGTTGCAACCGACGTTGACGCCTTGCCCTGCGCCAAGTATTTTGAGCAGGCAAGAAATGGCGTGCCTGTACGAATGGCCATCTTGGCCTCGGAGCTCTCATGAAAGAATTCAAAATCGTTCCAATCCGCAACGGGACCGTCCTCGACCACTTGGAAGCAGGCTCCGGCCTCGCCATCCTCCAAGCCCTCGGCTACCCCGTGGACGGCAGCCGCAAAGTGATCAGCCTGGCCATGAATTTGCCCAGCGAACGGGCAGGCGCAAAAGACGTGGTCAAGTTCGAAGACGTGGAATTCGACGACGAAGAACTGGCCGCCATCAAGGGCGCATCCAAGACCGGCTCCCTCGTGGTCATTCGCAACTACGACGTGGCTGACAAGCTACGCTGGTAACCTAGAAATCTGAAAAGATGGAAGGGCGGGACTGGCCTCACGGGGAGGGGGATGGGATGCACTCAGAAACTCCAGCAACGCCGCTTCCAATTCCAGTTTACGCTCGTTTTGGCTTATTATATTTATGATTCGCCACCAATAGTGGTGATTCCGCCCCGCAGGAAGCCCCCTTCCTGGGAAAATTCCCCCATCTGATCCAACGTTTGAATGTCTCTCATGGGGGGCAATTGCGCCCGGAATCGGACGCCCCTTTCGTCCAAAATCAGGGCGGTGCCGTGATCGTCCGGGCCTCGGATGAGTCGGCCAATGGCTTGCCGCATGACGCGCCCGACGGGCACTTGCACCGCGAGGTTCCAGCCTTGCCCAGGGTGCTTCTGTTCGAGGTAATCCTGCAACGCGCCTCCTTTGGCTGTGGGTTTTGGGTATGGGACCCCCATGATGCAAAGGGCCGTAAGTGCGTCTCCGGGGAAGTCGATGCCTTCGGACAAACGCCCGCCAAGAACTGCCAAGAGGACGCCGTTTTCGGGCGCTGTGCAGAATTTGCTAACCATTTCGGTGAGTGCGGGCGTGCTCATTTGCGCTTGTTCGATGAACAGGTGCGGGTGGCCGTACAGGAATCCTTCTTCCAGGTAATCTTGCAGCATGGCGTGGCTGGGGAACATCAGCGCTGTTCGGCCGCCCACGTGGGCGAGGAATTGCTCCGCCAGTTCCTGGTGGTGTGCCGCAAGGGTTGGGTCCTCTTTGAACGCCTTCCATTTTCTGTGCACGCCTTGCATGCAGTACAATCGCAGCCCGTCCATGGGCATGGCGTGCGTGAATGATTCCGCCTCCGGGATGCCACAGAGGGCCGCGTGGAGGTTCGTAGGGCTCAGGGTCCCGGACATGTGCAGGACGCTTTCGTATTCTTGTTGCCAGTCCAGCACGGCCGCGCTGTCCAAGAGGGCCAACTCCAAGCGTTCCTCGGGGTTCCGTTTGATCAGGGTGGCTGTATCTCCGCCGGCTGCAAAGACAACGCGGAGAAAATCTCCCACGGCACCGAGGGCGCTGCGTGGCAATTTGCCTTGCTTCTCCTTCTCCTCACGGATTTGTTCCCCCAGAATCGACAAGTCCATGGCGATGGCTTCGATTGCCGTGGAGGGCGCTTTGAAATGGTTCATGAGCCACGCGGGCACCCAGCCGGACGGCACGCGGCCGTCGTCTTCCTTCAGGAACTCGGTGGCATCCAGCAGCATGGCGCGCACGGCGTCCAATGTGTCTCGAATGGAATATCGCCCCGCGAGCATCACCCCGGGGGCTTCCTTGGCGGCCCGTTGCAAGGTTGCCGTCCCCAACTCGGAACTGAAGTGCCTTCGGGCGCTGTCCGGAACGTGGTGGGCTTCGTCCAAAATGACCGTGCAATCGCTGGGATTTCGGCCGAGCCAGTTGTGCAGGTTTGCCCGCAAACCGTGATCGATCAAGAAAATCGCCGGAAGCAACACCACATCCGCCTTGGGGAGCAATTCCTTGACTGCTTCGTAGGGGCAGATGCCTGCACCGGATGTTTTGGCCAGGAATGCTTCATGGCTCGGTACGGCTTCTCGCAGCACGGCTTCGATGGGCCCAGTTCCGTGTTCCTTCAGCTTCGCGTACTGCTTGCACCCACCGGCCCCGGTCTCAGCGAGTTGCTTGGCGCGTCGGCACAGACGGCCCCATTCCTCAGCGGTCCCGGATGCAAGCGCGGGGTCTGCCGAGAGGTGGGGGCAGTACTGCTTTCGCCCCATCAATGGAACCACCAGGCCCACGTCTTGACCTGACGCCTTCAAGGCCTGCACTTCTTGGAGAAATTGCCGTTGCTGGGAGTTGGTTCGGGTCGCAATCAAAATGGGGCCCTTGGCGCGGTTGTACGCGGCAACCAGGGCTGCAATGGTTTTGCCAGAGCCAGTGGAGGCTTCGGCGATGCCAATGTGGGGGGTGGTTTGAAGGAATTGGATGAGGGGAAGTTGCCCTTGGCGGGCAGGGTAGGGAAGTTCCACCTAGATCTGGCGTTGGCCCCACATGTCGTCAGCCATGCCGTGGTACACATCGGCTTCCGTTTGGCTGCGTTTGCGGCGGCGGCGAATTTCACGGGCTTCTTCGCTCATTTGGAACACCTGGTGTTTCTTGAACAGCCAGTAGTGGGTGCGCCATTCGCGGCCGTCGTACAACGTGGTTTCTTCACGTTCAGTGGTTAGCATCCCTTCTTCTTCAAGGATGTAGAACAGTTGTCGGTCTTCTGGCTCCAGTACGTTGTCAATGACGCGGTCGTCGAAGCCAAAAATGTCCATGACGAAGTTTGCATCCCGCATGCTGTCTTCCTCGGGGATGCCAATGCGGTTGCTGACCGCCATGGCTAGGTCTTCCAACGTGAGAATGCGATTGCGGGATTCCATTTGTGTGCTCATAAATGCCTCTAGACTCCTTACTCTTTGGTACTCGTTGTAGTTAAGCGTTGCTGGTTGTTGGTGCCAAGAACAGCTCCTCTTCCCACTTGATGACTGGAACCGTTTCCCCGTCCACGATGAACGTGGCCGGCTTTGGCAAATCAATTGTTGCGTATGTGTCCGGATCCATCACCTGCACATCCGTTGCGGAGTGGCTCACGACGATGGCTTGTCGCACCAGTTCGCCGCCGCCGATTCGCTTCAAGTCCGATTCGGGAATCCGGGTACGCATGTGCTTGAGAACATCCACGCATTGGACCTTGCCATGGTTGACCGCGTGGATGCGGTAAATTTTCTCGTTCGCAATGGCAAAGTCGCCAAGGGCGAACAATTTGATTCGCACGAGGAACGTGACGCGGTACACATCGTCGCCTTCCCGCCGGCCCACCAGTTTCGCGGTTTCCTGCACGGTCGTGCCCAGTTTCCCTTTGAGGGTTCGACTCAGTTGGCGCGCGGCTTCGATGTCGCCAATGTAGTAATCCCAGCCGCCGTGCATTGGGCCGGATTTGGTGAGGAATGCGAAGCGATTCCCGGAGGCACGTTGGCGGTCCAAATCCATGCCAATGAGTTCATGGGCAGATTGCAATTCATGCTCCGTGACGTCCCGGTCCGTGGCGCGCAATTGAATGATTGCCGCGTAGTAGTTGCCGAACATGCGGCTGCAGCGGTCGCAGACGCTCTTGCGCATGCGAACGAGCATTTGCACTTCTGTATCCACGGGTGCGTCGTGCACGCGGCCCTCCAATTGGACCGTGTACTGGAAATGCTTCTCGTCTTGCGGGTTCTCGATGAAGTTGAGGTATGGATCCATCACTTCGGCGTGCAGCCCCACCGCTTCCCTGACCGCGTCTTCGCGAATCCATTCCAGTGGCATGTCCTGCTTTGGGTCCACCCAGTGGGCGCCTACTTTTCGGGCGTCGCAGTGGGCACACAACTCCACGTCCAGGACTTCTGGCGTGAGCAGGAGCGGGGTGCGTTCTTTGAAGCAGGTTGGGCAGCTTCCTTGGATGACGTGCTCCACTTCGCTGCCGCAGTCAACGCATTCCCTCATAGTCGCATCATCTGCGCGTGGGGGACACCGTCAATGGTGCGGACGTTTGCATCTTGCACGATTCCGGCGGCGACGGCGGCGGCCACGGTTTCTGGGCCGACGAAATTGCCGATGGTGCATTGTTGCATCATGGATTGAAGCGTGGGTTGGTCCACTGTTGCGCCGCCGAAGAAGGCTTCACTGACGTCCAAGCGTAGTTTTCCCTCGGTTGCGACGGTCCCAAGCAGGGCTTCGTCGCACGCGGCAAGCACGCATTGGACATCTTGGCGGTATTCCCGCACCGAAAACACAGCTCTGGCAGTCATCGTTCCCTTATGGAGGTTTACAACGGAGCGTACGTTCCGGAGCCGCCTTTGGAGTACACGGAGTTGTTGCGTTTCAGGGTTTCAAGGCACTTCATGATCTGGCTTCGGTTCAAGCCCGCGGCTTCGCCTTCCTTGATCACGTCTTCTTCCATGGCGTACTTCTTTTCGCTGGCTTCTGCAACGCGGCGTACGATGTCTTGCACCATGCGCATGCGGTCGTGTTGGCTGTGGCTGACCCCGGTTGCGATGACGTCGATGTCAAACTTGCCGGTTTCTCGGTCCACGCCCACGCTTCGGAGGTAGTGTTCTACGATGCGGATGGCGCGCTTGGCGTCTTCCGCCGTGGCCAATTGGCTGAGGCGGATGCGGGCGCTGGCTTCTGCCAAGCGGACGAAACCTTCCAATTGTCGAGCGGTGAAGGGCAGGCTTCCGTCGCCAGAGTTCCGAAGGTCCACGTAGTATTCCTGGATGATGCCCATGGCCTCTTCACTGATGACTGGGAAGACGTTGCGTTTTGCGTACGCGACGTATTTCCGGAATTCATCGGCGGGTAGGTCTGGTTGCACCACGTTCATGAGGCCTTCTTCGTCCTCCAATGTGTATGGCCCGTTGGGGTGGGCCATGCGGTGTTCGCGCACTTCTCCTGCCTTGTGGGTCTTGAGGATGTGGCTTGCGAGTTTGTTGTCGAAGTCCCGGCTTGGCTTGTCAAGCAAGGAGAAAATGAGGTCGAAACGGCTCAGCAACGCAGGGGGCATGTTGATTTGCGAGTGGATGGTTTCGTACTCATCAAAACGTCCCAGTTTGGGGTTCGCGGCACCAATCACGGCGCAGCGGCTCTTCAACGTGGCACTGACACCGGCTTTGGCGATGCTGATTTCTTGTTGCTCCATGGCCTGGTGCATGCTGGACTGGTCTTGGCTGCTCATCTTGTCCAATTCGTCAATGCATGCAATGCCGTTGTCGGCCAACACCAAGGCACCGGCTTCCAGGGTCCATTGCCCTTCACCGAATTCGTCCTTTACGGCGGCTGCGGTGAGACCTGCTGCACTGGCGCTTTTGCCGCTTGTGAAGATCGCACGCGGGGCCAGTTTGGAGAGGTATCGAAGGAGTTGCGACTTTGCAACCCCGGGGTCACCGACCATCAGGACGTGGATGTCCCCGCGGCTGCGGGAACCGTCTTTGTAGTGCTTGGCCACGCCACCGAACAGGGACATGATGAGTGCGTCTTTCTCCATCTCCATCCCGTAAATGGTGGGGGCGAAGCTGGCTCGGAACCGCTCGTAAATACGGGGATCTTGGCTGAGTTCTTCGATGGCTGCTTCGTCTTCTTCGGTGAGGAGAATTTCTTGGAACTCTTGTTCTTGGAGTTCCACGCTGACGCCCATGAGGAGCTTGTTGAATTCCGTGCGTTTGAGTTGCCCTTGGCGGCGGGCGAGGGTGGTCAGGACGCCGTTGAAGCGTACGCGGTCTCCTGGGCTCACCTCGTGGACGAGGTCGTCCCGCATGTAGAGCGTCAACCTTTCCGGCTGGGCGCCGCCGCGGAGCCCTTCCGGGGATTCTTGGATCTCCACTTTTTGGTGATCCACGTACTTGGATTCCTCTTCTTTCAGCTTCCAGGGCCCGGTTTTTTCGCATGCGCTGCATACGATGGGCTCTGCGAGCAGTTCTTCTTCTTGCAGCACGAATTCCAGGTTGCCGCAGAATTTGCATTCGAACGCGGCTTCCTCAATCATGGGTCGCACTTCGGTGACCTTCTTGACGAGGCCGTCAATGGCGAGGAATTGTCCCAAGTGTTCTGCCCGGAGGTCGCGGGGGAAGTACCGCTGGGATTCGGGCAGGTTCTTGATGCGGAGGTGAAGGCGGGGCTTCGGGTCCACTGGCACGTCCATTTGGTACAGGACGTGCGCGCCCACGCGGATGCTGTGGCTGGGCCGTCGGAGCACGTAATCCGCCAGGTCCGGGTCTCGCAGTTGAATGTCGTTGAAGTCAACGAACACACTGCGTTCTTCGGGGTAGTCCAAGGCCACTCGCACGACCTCGTCCCCGCAGTAGTCCTGCAGGAAGCTGTCCCATTTGGATTGGAGAATGGAATCTTGAACTGTCACCTGTTGCTGCATGTTTCTGGCATCCCTATGTTTGTCGGCGCCTAAAGAGGCCCGTGAGGGGCAGGTGAAACCACCTGACCAAGCCGACTTTCCTTGCGAG
>JBMZMP010000045.1:5017-10009 GCA_049619235.1 Thermoplasmatota archaeon | reverse complement strand
GGAAGCACGCAGTGCAAGAGGAAACCGTGTATGAGGCGGAGGCCAAGGAGGTGTCCTCGGTTCCAAGATCCCCGTGGGTGATTGCTGCCTTGGTGCTGGTTGGGCTGGGGCTTCTGATTGCGGGGTCGCAAGTCTTTCTCAAGGGCGCCGTGGGCATTGCCACCCAGTACGGCGTTTCCGAGTCCGTGATTGGGCTGACCCTCGTTGCCGTGGGCACGTCCTTGCCAGAGTTGTCCATTTCCGTGCTGGCGGCCATTCGCCGTCACGCAGACGTGGCCATTGGCAACATCCTCGGAAGCAATGTGTTCAATCTCCTTGGCATCCTTGGCGTCTCCGCCTTGCTTCAACCATTGCCGGTTGCGCAGCGAGTATTGGATTTTGATCAATGGGTCTTGCTTGGTTCGGCGCTTGTCTTGATGGGTTTCTTGCTCTCCGGCAGGCGAATCAGCCGCCTCGAAGGCGCCCTGCTGTTGGCGGGGTACGCGGCCTACGCTTGGATTGGCCTCGCGGCATTCGCAGGTTGATTACACCGACCGAGGGCAATGCGGTTAGGTAGGCGATTCGTCCGGTATCTGCACCCAAACCCGTCCATCTTCCAATTTGGCGGGGTACACGTCGAGGTGTCCCGCCCAGCCGTCCCCATCCCGGGGCTCACCGGTTTCGAGGCTGAACGCGGCGTCATGGACGGGGCAGTGCAGGCACCCGTCTTCCACGTGGCCTTCCTGCAGGGGCGCAAATTTGTGCGGGCAGAGGGGCGTGGTTGCGCGGGGCGGGTCTTGGTTCACCACGACCACGTGTTGGGTGCCCACCCGTTGCAAGCTCAGGTCCGGCAGTTCCGCTGCCGCACCCACATCATACCATTGCACAAATGTGTCCAATCGTGGCGGTTTATTCCTGTACCGGTTCGCGCCGAGCCAAACGCATGGGTCGAAGCCTCTGCTGCCACTTCATGAGCGGCACGAGGACCGCGAAGTAGGCCACCCAGGCCGGGACCTGGCTCAAGAACAGCCACGCGACACCCTCCCGTAGCGGGAGCACGAAAAACAGTGTCAAGATGTACGCGGCCACGGGCAATCCACCAAGCACGCCGCCTTGGCTGGCGCGGGCGCTGAAGGCTGCTCCGTTGCGGAACCCAAGCACCGCGAGGCTCACGAGGAACGTTCCTGGAAACACGGCCCATGCGGTGGAAAGGGAAGGGTCCAGTTCCTTCACGAAGTTGACGAGGTAAATGATTCCAAACCCGGCCGCGAACCGGATCACCGCCTCAAGGATGGTCAGGCGGCCTTTTTCGCCGCGCAGGAACCGGGGTGGAATGTGTGCGTTCATGAACGTGAAGACCAGCAGCAACACCAGGAGGACACTGGCAGGCATCCAGACCCACGCGTACCCGTTCGGCGTCAAGGCGTTCAGGCCCAGGGTGCCAATGGTGAACACGGCCACGTAACTCAGCAGGCCCACGAGGATGCGAACTTGGACCGGGATGGGGTCCCGGAGCCATTTCTGCACGTAGAAGTAGGCCGGCATCGCCGCGAGGACGGAGAAGATGCTTGCGGCGCCATCAAGGATGGAGCCACCAACTGCGGCGTTGCCTTCGGCAGCTGCGAGGTACAAAATGGCGGCGCTCGTGGTGACGGGGGCCGTTGCGAGCAATCCGCCGAGGGTTCCGCCGAGGCGATCTGCCAAGACCGTGATGAAGACCACGGCGGCGCCGCTTGCGAGTGCGCTAAGGAGAACCCCGTCCACGAATCCGGCTCATTGGGGTCCGTTGTTAAGTGGTGCGGTGAGGGCATCACTGGAATTTGGGCGTCCGTTTTTCGAAGAACGCCGCCACACCTTCCGCGAAGTCCGGCGAGTCCCCTGCCTCCGCGATGAGGACCCGTTCCTCGTCCAAGTGGGTTCCAAAATCGTTCCACGCTTGGCTGTCCAGGAGCTGGTTGGTGGCGTTGCGGCTGTGCCTTGCCCATTGCCCCCACCGTTCCGCCAATGCAACGGCGTCTGCCACGCAGTCCTCGGCCACCGCATCCAGCAAACCAGTGCGAAGCGCTTCATCAGCACCCATCACTTCGTTGTCCAAGAAGAACAAGCGGGTGCGTTGGGAGCCAATGATGCGGGGCAGGAGCCACGTGCTCCCGCCATCCGGGCTCACACCGATGCCGAAGTAACTTGCGGCAAACCGGGCCGTGTCGCTTCCAATGCGGGCGTCCGCCACCAATGCAAGGCCCAATCCGCCACCGGCCGCCACGCCATTGACCGCGGCCACGAAGGGCTTCGGGGATTGGTACAGTTTCATCATCAACGGGTGCAGCGCCGCGGTGGCATCAAGGAGGAATTGGCGCGCAGTTCCTTCTTCGATTGTGCGTTTGAATTCCGCCACGTCCGCGCCCGCGCAAAACACGCGGCCGGAGCCAGTCAGCACCAAGGCGCGAACCCTGTCGTCGCCTAGCAAGTCGTCGAAGACGGCGTTGAGCTTGGCGAGTGTTTTGGTGTCGAAGCTGTTCATTTTGTCCGGGTTTTGAAACCGGACGACTGCCACGGTGCCTTGTTGCTCCACGTCAACGACCATGCGTTTGCCAGCAAAGCGTGGTTTTTAGCCACTCACCCGACACTCGCTTGTCTTCAGCCAGTGACGAGGAGCAGGAACACAACGTATGCCAGGTACGCACCGATGAGGATGATGCCCTCCCAGCGGTGAATGCGGCGACCGGTCCATGTGAGGGGCAGCAGGAACGCGGTTGCGGCCAGCAGGATGGGGAAATCCACGCGCAAGGCGCTTGCCACCACGCCAATGGGCCGGATGACGGCGCTGAGGCCGAGAATCAGGAGCAGGTTCAGCATGTTGCTTCCCACAACGTTCCCCACGGCCAAATCCACTTCCCTGCGGTACGCCGCTACGAGGCCCGTGGCCAGCTCAGGGGCGCTTGTGCCCATGGCCACGAGGGTGAGGGCAATGACGCGGTCACTCACCCCGAATTCGGCGGCAATGGCAGACCCATGATCCACCACGAATTGCCCCCCAATCACGAGGAGCGCAACGCCGGCCACGATTGCGATGACCGCCGCGTGGACCGGGCCTGAAGGCAGTTTTTCCTGCGGCGCGCCCCGTTCTGCCTGGTACAACATCCACAAGTAGGGCACCACCAGGGAAACCAAGAGGAACCCTTCCAAGCGGGAAATGGTTCCGCTGCTTGCAAAGAACCACGCAAGGGCCGTCACGAGCACCACCAACGGAATGTCCCGTCGGATGGTTTTCTCCCGCACCAAAATGGGGCAAAGCATGGCCGTGGCCCCCAGGACAATCAATCCATTCAGGAGATTGCTGCCCAAGACGTTCCCAAGGGCAATTTCTCCGTCGCCCTTGTACGAAGCCACACCGCTGACCACCAATTCCGGGGCACTGGTGCCAAAGCTGACAATGGTCAGCCCAATCACGAGGGGACTGATGCCGAAGCGGTTCGCCACACTGGAACCCCCCCGGACCAAACCGTCCGCGCCGAAGATGAGAAGCCCGAGTCCAACGGAGAACAAGACTGCGTCCAGAATCAGGCTCACAAGTGAACTTTGACGCTGGTGGCCTTAAGACGTTCGGTTGGGAACACCAAACCCCCTTCGCCTCGCGCTTGGTTCTTAAGGGAACCTCCTGTGGCTCGGCTGTCATGCCTGCAACAAAGGTCACCAAATCAGAAGACTTCATGGAATGGTACAACGAAGTCGTGGAACTCGCCGAGTTGACCGACAAACGATACCCCATCAAGGGAATGAACATTTGGCGCCCCTTTGGCCAGAAAATCATGAGCCGCATCGACAACTTCACCCGCGCAGAAATGGAACGCACGGGACACGACGAAGTGAACTTCCCACTCATGATTCCAGAAAAGCTGTTCATGAAGGAAGCGGACCAAATCAAGGGCTTCGGCGGCGAAGTGTTCTGGGTGGACCGAGCAGGCAACAACGAACTCCCCGACGGCGAACGCTGGGTGGTGCGACCCACCAGTGAATGCGCCATGTACGAAATTTTCCCACTTTGGATTCGCAGCCACGCCGACTTGCCGTTGCAAACGTACCAAGTTTGCAATGTGTTCCGCTACGAAACCAAGCAAACCCGCGCATTCATGCGGGTACGGGAAATCCATTTCTTCGAAGACCACAGCGTCTTTGCAACGGAAGAAGAAGCCCGCGAACACGTGAAGCTGGACATGGACATCGTCGGCAACGTCTTCGACAACCTTGCCCTCCCAACCATCCGAACCCGCCGCCCCGAATGGGACAAGTTCCCCGGCGCCGTGGAGAGCAACGCCGCAGACATCATCATGCCCTCCGGCCGCGTCCTGCAATGCGCCACGGTGCACTACTACGGCACCAACTTCGCAAAGGCGTACGACATGACGTACGAAGACGAAACCGGCGCCCACGTGCACTGCCACCAAACCACGTACGGCATGAGCGAACGCTTGGTTGGCGCCGTCGTCGGCTGCCACGGCGACGACAACGGCCTCATGCTCCCAAGCACCATCGCCCCCGTGCAAATCGCCATCGTCCCCATCCTCAAGAAAGGCAGCGAAGAGGCCGTTGTGAACTACTGCAAAGAAGTCCAATCCCGGCTCCGCGCCGCTGGTTTCCGCGTGGAACTGGACGCCCGAGACCGCAGCCCCGGTGACAAATACTACCACTGGGAACTGCGCGGCGTCCCCATCCGGCTCGAAGTGGGCCCCCGCGACATGGAAAACGAAGCGGTGTTTGCCGCGCGCCGAGACATCCCCGGCCGCGACGGAAAATCCCCCATCCAGCTCAGCGAATTGGAAACCGGTGTTCGGGCACTCCTCGACGCCGTGGACGCAGGCCTCCGCGAACGCCAACAAGCCTTCCTCAATGAGCGGGTTCGGCGCGTGGCCACCCTGGACGAAGCCAAGGCCATCGAAGCCTCAGAGTCCCTGGACGTGGTGTACGAAATGCCCATCGCGGACGACGCAGCGGCGCAAATCGTGGAAAAGGAAC
>JBMZMP010000045.1:0-5007 GCA_049619235.1 Thermoplasmatota archaeon | reverse complement strand
GGACATCAAAACCCTCGGCGTCCCCATTGATGTGGACGCGGATGCCACCGGTTTGACCTGCGCCGCCACGGGTGCCCCCGCGACGGAAATCATTCGGTTTGCCCGCACGTACTGATGCGCGTCCGGCCATGGCATGTTCCGCTTCTGTTGTCGTTCCTGTTCCTGGTGATGTACCTGTTGCAGCCCGACGACCAGAAGCCCCCTGCGTGGGTTCTCGCCTTCATGCCTTTGGTCACCGTGGTTGCGTTGGTGCTCGATCGGACCCAACCTGCCTTCTGGCGCAAGTTCGGTGCATCATCCTACCAGAAATCACAAACCGGGCCACTTGGACAATCACCCGTGCTTGGTCCTCTGCGGGGCCACCCCTCCATGTGGCTGCTTGCCGCTTTCGGAATCACCGTGGCCGTGGTGTGCTTCGCCATGGCAAACCGGACGCAGCAAATGTGGTACGCGGCGCTCGGCATGTTCGGGCTCATCATGGGCTCCCTTGGCATCGGCCTGGCCTCCGTTGGAACCCGACCCGATGGCTCATCCGAAGCAGACACGCCCAGCCAAAGCCCCTCCGCGCATGAGCCTCTGATGCCAAACGCCAACCCACATGGTCGAGCCGACGGCAAAGATCGGCGCACATTGATTGCCGCCATTGCCCTCGTGGCCATGGGGCTCGCGTACGCCGGATTCATGGTGTACGACACGGGAATATTGGACTTGGATGACGAACGGGGCTACCAACGATCCACCACCTACTTCATGGCAGAAATTGGCAACGCCAGCGACCAGTTCACAGTCACCGGGACGCTTTCACAAACCGGCACCAGCCGCATCCTAGCCGTCCCAGTGGAAACCAATCAAGTCAACATGACCGCCACGTGGGACACGTACCCCACCGACGGCAACCACGAAGCGGTGCTCGAAGAACGGGTGAACGGAGAATGGTTCGTGGTGAGCCGGGAATCGGCCATTGGCAGCAAAACTTACTACCTTGAAGTGGAAGGTGACGCCTTGCGGTTCACCCTCAACGCGCCCGCAGCCCCCGCGGATCGCACCGTGAACCTGGCGTTGACGTTTGTGCAATTCATGCAGGAAACCTGCACCACGTGGGACGGCGAAACGGAACCGGAATGCACCCTTGGCCCGCAATCCTAAGCCAATCTACAGTTTGGGTTGCAGTTTTTCCGCAGACTCTACGCGGTCCAACAAGCGGGCAGTCGCTGCGTGGAACGACTCCAAAGCGCCGTCGTTGACGAGCATTTCGTCCGCCAATGCGATGGTGCGGGCGATGCCCCAGTTGAGTTCTCGATCATCCCGTTCCCTGTGCCCTTCCACGGAGGATGCGTCGTCGTCGCGGCCGCGGGCAGTCAACCGGTCGTGCCGCTCGTCTGGGTCGGTGTGAATGGCAACCAAGAGGAAATCGTCCGCGAGTTCGCGGCGGAACACGTCCACCTCGTGATTGGAGCGGATGCCGTCAATCATCACCACGGCGCCGGGGGTGGCGCGGATGCGTTCCACGGTCCGCAGCGCCCACACGTCCTTGCCTTCCGATTCGCGCATGCCGTTGGCCACGGCGCCCACATTTTCAGGCGTACGTTCGAGGCCTCGTCGGGCCACTTCTTCCCAGATGAGGTCGCCCATGCGGACGACGGGGTAGCCCCGTGCCTTGGCGACGCTCATGGCTTCCGATTTTCCACTTCCGGGCATTCCAGTGAACCCAAGCACGCGCATGATTCGGGGATTTTGCGCCGCCACTTAAGCGAGTGTTCATGGCGCGTACCAAAGGCATTAAAGCCACTCCAACAGAAAGTATAGGTATGGATGGATGGACGCGCTGGTCGGCACGCATTGGATTGACTGGAATCACCGTGTTCATCCTGGATTTGCTTGCACTTCACATCTGGAGCCTCAGCACCGGCCACGTGCCCGAGTACGTGAGCCACTACGGCCGCGGCTCAGAGGGATGGCTCTGGACGAAGGGACTCGTTGCCCTCGGCATCGGCATCCTCGGTTTCGGGTTGGCACTCCCTGCGGCCATGGAGAAAACCGGCTGGCGCGTCGCCTCCAGGGTCCTTCTCGTGTTCGTGTTGGTGGGCGTTGGGCTCATCGCGGGTTTCAAGACCAACGTGGGTGGCGAACCCTCCACCACGGAGGGCCAAATCCACATGAGCGCCGTCATCCCCACTTTCCTTGCCATCACCCTTGCCATGGTGGTCATGGGGTTCGCATTCTGGAAAGACCCCCGCTGGCATGGCCTGGCGGCCACCAGTTGGGGCCTTGCCACCTTGAGCGTCATCAGCACCATGGCCTTCGCCGAGTCCCACTACAACGGGACCCTCGAAGTGAGCATCACGGAGCGAATGGTGGTACTGGCCGCTGTGGCGTGGTTCCTCGTCATCGCGAAGAAACTCACCACGGTGCTTGGAGAACTGAGCGCGGCTAGCCAAACATCAGAGGCTTCGCAGCGGGCTTCGACTGGCCCGGAAGCGTAACCTCATCCAGGCGGGGCGGCACGCCCATGGCGCTGTATCCGCAGTCCACGTACAGGGTTTGGCCAGTGACGCCGGAGCCAAGATCGCTCAAGAAGAACAGGGCGCTTCGGGCCACGTCCTCTTGGGTGACGTTTCGTTGCAGGGGGGCGCTGTGCTTCATCCAGTCAAGGATGTTGTCAAATCCGGGCACGCCGCTTGCGGCGAGGGTCTTGATGGGGCCAGCGCTGATGGCGTTGACACGGATGCCCCTAGTTGGGCCCACGACGGCGGCGAGTTCGCGAGTGAGTTCTTGGAGTGCCGCTTTTGCGGTGCCCATGACGCGGTAGCCCGGTACGACGCGGTCGGCTCCGAGGTAAGTGAGTGCGATGATGCTGCCGTTGTCGGACATGTGCGGTTCGGCGTACTTGGTGAGCCTGACGAGGCTGTAGGCGCTGATGTCCAAGGCGGTGCCGAAGTCTTCACTGGTGGTTTCCGTGATTTCATTGCCAAGTGCAGTTCCAGGGGCAAAGGCGATGCAGTGGACCATCATGTCGAATTTGCCACTGGTTTCTTGGAAGAATCCTTTCACGGACTCCTCAACGGTAACGTCGCATTCGTGCCAGCCTTCAATCCACGGGGTGTCTTTGAAGAGTTGCATGACGCGGCTGAGGAACCGCTTTTGGTACCCCATGGTGACCTTGGCGCCGTGGTTGGCGAGTTCTTTTGCAATGGCCCAGGCGATGCTGTCATCACTGGCGACGCCGAAGACCAGGGCGCGTTTTCCTTCCAAGTTCGTGGGGCTCATGGCAGGGCCGATGAGGCCAGTTTATAGAAGATTTCCAATGGAACTGAACATGTTCATCCCAACGCCCACGCGGGTACCTCCCCGTCGCCAAGGCTGATCCAACTGAGCCCCTTGGCGCTGCCGGGGAGTTTTCGGTCGTTTTCTGGCTTGTACCCCGCTTTTTCACTCCCCGCGGACGGGCAGAGTTGCGCGACGGGACAGATGCCGCACCTTGGGCGGCGGGCCACGCAAACGAGTCGCCCATGGTCGATGATGCGGTGGGTGTATGCGACCCATTCCTCTTGTGGAATCCATCGCTCCAGTTCCCGGGCCATCTTGTTCGGGTCCGTTTGCTTGCTGAGGCGAAGCAAGGGGTTGATGCGGAGCATGTGGGTGTCCACGGTGATGCCCACAGCACCCATGGTTTGGCCAAGAACTGCAGTTGCTGTTTTTCTCCCAACGCCCGGGAGCGAGATGAGTTGCTCCACGGTTTCCGGCATCGCCCCATCGAATCGGTCCATGATGGCTTGTGCGGCGGCGCGGGCGTTTTTTGCCTTGGTTCGCCACAGCCCAATGCCGTTGATGTGAGACGCGATGGCCTCCTCGGGGGCAGCCGCCATGGCAGCGGGGTCTGGGAAATCCGCAAACAATCCGCTCGTGGCCTTGTTGACCGCCAAATCCGTGGTCTGCGCGCTCAAGGCGGTGGCGATGAGCAATTGAAATGGCGTGTCATGGCGAAGGGCGCAACGGGAATCCGAGTACGCTTCCTTCAGGCCATCCACAATGGCCAACGCTCGGGCCGCTTTTGCTGCGTTGGTTTCCCGAGGCATCAGATCCAGCGCTTGCGGAACGCAATGGCAAATCCAATCACGGCGAATCCCACGATGGACAAAGTCACCGTCCAGTAATCCCAGGCGGGGAATCCTTCGAAGTTCATTCCGCCGAGCCCGGCGAGCAGGCTTGGCACCAGGAGCAGTCCCGCGACGACGGTGAGACGCTTCATGACGGCGTTTTGGCCATTGGCAAGGGTTGCGTTCCAGGAATCCTGGGCCACTTTGGCCACTTCCCGCACGTGCTCGTTTCGTTCCACGAGTCGAACCGCGTGATCTGCCAGGTCCGCGAAGTAAGGCGCCGCCTCGGGGGGCCAGGGGAGCCTCGCGAGGGCAACGGCCGCGTCACGCATGGGGAGCAATTGCTTGCGGGCTTGCAAACTGGCCTTCTTCAAGTCGTGAATTTCAAGGAGATCGTCTTGGCTGGCCCGCAACAAGCAACGGTCCTCCACTTCCTCCACGCGTTGCTCAAATTCGTCCAAGTAAGGGAACCAGGCGTCGAAGAGCCGGTCCAGGATTTCATGGAACAAGGCATCCACGCTGCGGATGGTCGTGAGTTTCTCCTCGATGGCGTTCAACTGGGGCAGCAACTTGTTGGAAGCGCTGACCACGAAATTTTCGCCTCGGAACACACCCACTTGGGTGTTGTCGGGGAGACGGAGGATGAAAATCGTCTCCTCGCCAATCACTTCCAACTTGGGCCGTTGCCGGGGGTTTCGAACGTCCTCCACGGCGAGCGGGTGCAATTGGTAGTCCGCTGCAAACGTGGCCCACGCCTCGTCCCCGAGGCCTCCGGCGCGAATCCACGTGATGTCCCCCTCGTGACCCAGTGTCCATTCGTCCTTGAGGCCCCAGATGCGCATACCAATCCATGTGCACCTGAATATATCAAGGTTCAAGGCCCGCCCGGGGCCGAACTTTCAAGTACGAG
>JBMZMP010000044.1:0-10121 GCA_049619235.1 Thermoplasmatota archaeon | reverse complement strand
AACAACTTGAGGGACGAACTTTGAAAATCTGAGGGCAAAAGAAAGCTGCTTCCTGACCAACGAATCCTCCCCGTCGCAATGCTTAAAGAGAGTGACCTGCTTGGTTGCCTTGTTGGGTTTGCTTCCACGGTCACGGTAACCACCGAAGTGTTCTCGGAGGCGCTCGGTACCAATGGGGCCATCGGTGTAGACCTTACGGAGGACGGCGGCGACGCGCACGTTCCACCATTCGGCGTCCACTGGAGGCTTCTCGCGGTGGATGCCGGTCTTCACGAATGGTGCCCATTCGGGTGCTTGTATTTCTTCCACGCCTGCAAAGTCGCTAGCGACCTTGGAAATCAGGGCAGTGGGGGGAACATCATAGACAGTCGTCATATCTCAGTCTCCCAGAGGGATAGATTCGCCCACAAAGGTGGGGTATATAGGTGTGTCCCAGCCAGAGTGGGGCCGGTGCGGCGTTTAGTGGGGGATGCGGACGAGGAAGGTGGTGCCTTTGCCGGGGCCGGGGCTGCTGGCTTCGATGGTGCCGCCGTGTCCCTCGGCGATCGCTTTGCAGATGTAGAGGCCGAGGCCGCTGCCTCGTTCGGTGATGGTCATGGGGTCGTGCACTTGCACGAAGGGTGCGAAGAGTTTCTTGATGTCTTCTTTGGCCATGCCGGCGCCTGTGTCGGTGACGGTGATCTTGATGCCTTCTTCGGTGACGTTGCAGGCGGTGGTGATGCGCCCGCCTTCGGGCGTGAATTTGAAGGCGTTGCTGAGGAGGTTGTAGAGCACTTGGCTCATGCGTTTCTTGTCAAATTGCAGGTCCTCGGTGCAGGCGCAGTGGGCTTCGAGGGTGATGCCTTGCGCTTCTGCTTGGGGTTGGAAGGAGTCCACGGCTTCTTGGATGACGGCTCCAAGGTCGCCTGGCTCTTTGTTGACTGCCAATTTTCCGGCTTGGAATTGGGCAGAGCTGACGAAGTCGTCGATGAGTTCGTTGAGCCGTTTCATGTTGCGGTCAAGCACTTCGAGGCTCTGGCCGTAGCGTGGGTCGTCGGCGAGTTCACTTCGCAGCAGCACGTGCAGTTGCAGCATGATGGGGGAGAGGGGTGTCCGCAATTCGTGGGCGGCGGTGTTGAGAAACTGGGTTTTGAATTCGTCCAGTTTCTTGAGGTGGGTGATTTCTTGGCTTTGCGCCACGGCTTCTTGTCGTGCAATTTCCGCTTCCCGGCGGGCAGTGACGTCTTGCGCGGTTCCGGACATGCGGATGGGGGTGCCGTCGGGGCCGCGGACCACTTCGCCTTGCCCGTGTACCCATCGAATCGTGCCGTCGGGCCATTGCACGCGGTGGTCGGTGCCAAATGATTCACCGGTTTCGAAGGAGTGTTGGATGATGCCTTTGATTTCGTCCCGGTCTTCGGGGTGGAGTGCTGCGAGGTACCCTTCGAAGGTGGCTTCGAATTCTTCTTTCTTGCGGCCAAAGATGGTGTAGAGTTGGTCGCTCCAGTCCACGCGGTTTGCTTTGATGTCCCATTCCCATGAACCCACTTGGGCAATTTTTTGCGCCTCGCGGAGCCGTTGCGTCATGCGCCCGGCTTGCTCGTGGGCCCGCCTTCGCGTGGAGTCGTACGCGTACACGGCCATGACGAAGGCGAAGCTGAGGACGCCGCCGGATGCGATGACGAAAATGGGCGCCCATTGCAGCAGGCCCGTGTGGGTGTGGGTTGGTTGTAGGTGCAGTTGGTAGCTGCGCCCGGCCATTTCGAAATTCGATGCGAGTTCCGCTTCACCCGATGCCTCCGGCGTTTGCCTGTACAAGTCGGTGCCACTACCCAGGTCTTCCACCCAGAATTGATCCACCTGTAGGTGGTCGTTGTGCCGCAGGGCAAAAGCTGCAAGGTCCGCCCCTCGCAGCGCACCCACCACGATGCCACGGATGGCTGCTTCGCGGAGTTCTGGAGTCCCGGGGTCCAGGCCATTGTACACGGGCATGACGAGGAGCAGGCCAGGGATTTCATTGGTTTCCTGCACGAACACGATGGGGGCCGTGGCGGTGAGGTTTCCGGTCCGAACTGCCTCTTCGATGGCGACTTGCCGGGTGGGTTCGCTGAGCACGTTGAATCCAAAAGCGGCTTCATTGTCTTCGATTGGGACCAAGTAGTCCACGTAGAATCCTTCACCCGAAATGTCCGCGGGGACCGGCGGGTAGCCAAGATCCGCCAAGCTGGCGTCGTTTTCCCAGTAGGAGACCAAATCTGATTCTGTCCCTGCTGCCACGTAGGGGTTGTAGCCGACGGCCGTTAGGCCACCGTAGTCACTCCGCCACCCAGATTCGTCAACGTACTGGTGAAACATGCTTCGGGTCACGTTTGGATTGGTTTCCAACATGGCTTTGGCGGCAAGCAGCCACGCTTCATGCCCTTCCAAGGTGTCGACCCAAGTGTCCGTGAGTTGGTTGAGGTCCCGTTCATGTTCTTGCAATTCGATGGATTGGTACGCCGGGCCAACGATGCCGTGGGCAAAGGCGGTGCCAAGCCCTAGTGGCATCAAGGCAAGGACTGCGACGGCCATGGTGCGAAGCCGCAGGTGTTTGGCGGGTGTTTGTGCCTCGAATTGTCGCTCGGTGGCGGAGGCCGCGAGGATGATGGCCGTGCCTGAGAAGAACGCCACGAACAATTGCAGTTCCACCAAATTTTGGTTGGCGTCTGGGCCGGAGAAGGCGCCGCCTGCGGTCAGCGTGCCTGCAATGGCAACGACGGCCAGCAGGACGTTCATCAGGGCCATGGTTGCGGGGGTTTTTTGATTCCCCGCCCAGGCCACGAGGGGTACCAAAAGGAGGAGTCCTGCCACGGGCAGAACCCAGAACGTGAGAAATGCAACCCCAACACTTGCAAGCAGCACCGGGGCCGCGTTGGAAAATTGCGTGCGGTTGCGCCATAGAAGCACGGCGGGAGCGAAAATCAACGCCCCGGCGAGGTCCCCAAGCCACCAAGTCTGCCATATGCCAACCGCAAGATCCGAGGGGGCTAGGTCAAAGAGCAGGAGCGCGCCCACTCCCACGGATGCACTGACCGCCGTGGCAGGCACCACGGACAAGGAGAATGCTAGGGTTTTTGGGGCGCTGGTGAACAGGTCGCGGCCAATCCATTTGGAGGCAATCCACGCCACCAGCCACGCCTCCGCAGAGTTTCCAACGGCGATGAGGAGGCTGGCTTGCCAATGGCCACTTGTGACCACGTTGAACAAGAACGCCCCAACGAAGATTGCGGGTAGCAGCCGCCTGCCTCCAAGCAGCAGGATGGCGATGGCAATGCCCGTGGGAGGCCAGACGGGGCTGGCGCTTGCGTGAATTTGCGCGAAAGCTTCCAAACTTGCCCATCCGACGGCGTAGTAGCTGACGCTCGCCAGCAGGAGCTGCCACGGATAGGGAAGGCGCGCCATGAACAAGGGAAACTGTGTGCTCGAGAGCCTTAAAGTCGTCGTTGCGCGCCGTTTTCCTTATTCAATCCACTGGACAACGGCGGCCCAGGGGGCTCGGTTGCCAAGGAAATGGCCGTTGAGGACGGACTGGTACGCCCCTGGAGAGAGGTCGAAGGTGGTGAATGGTTGGTCCATGGTGGTTGCCACGGTGGTGGGGCCGTCGAAGGTCCATTCCGCTTGGTTGGCGTTTGGTGCATACACGAACAATTCCGCAGGCGCGGTGACGTCGAAGCTCCAAGCCGCGTCGAGGTAGGTGGCCCCCGTCGTTGCGATTTCCGCGCTTGTGCCAGTGTGGGTGTCGCCTCGAAGCAGCGTGGTTTGGTTGCTGGTTTTGTGTTGCTCTACACGGAAGGGATTTTCGCATTCGAGGGTCAAAATCATGCTCCATTGCCCGTCACCGTCTGCGTAGACAAGTGCAGTCTCGCTGCCGGATTGATTCGGTCGATTGGCGGTACCCCCACCAGTGTTTGGCCCGCTGGAGGGGTTGGTCACTTGGCCGCCATTGTTGACGAGGATGGCGCGATTGGCAAGTGCGCTGCTCCAGCTATCGGAGTGATACCCCGCAAAAATCCCGTCCGCTCCGGAGAATTTCCAGTCAACGCTGCAGCTGCCGCGGGTACCGTATTCGATTGTGTACTGTGCTGCGAAGTCGCCGGTTTTCTCGAAAACGAAGGTGATGGACGTGCCATTCCAGACGGTTTGCACGGTTTCGTTGGCGGTTTCCTGGGTGGAGTTGGTGCTTTCGGAGCCGGAGGTGCTGTTGGTTGTGCTTTGCGACGCGGAAGTGGTGGATGAGCCGCTTTGTTCGCCATCGGACCCGGTTTCGTTGTCGGGCGTGGCGCACCCGGCAAGCAGCAGCAATGCAACCACGAGAACCGCGCCCTTCATGCTTATCGCTTGTAGAAGACGGCGGTGTGGCCTTTCTTTTCCACGATTTCGGAGCCGGTCCCTTCTGCGAGTTGATCCAATTCGCTTCCGTGGGCACTTGGCAATAGTTTGACTTTGACCAGTTTCTTGGCCTTCAATTGGGCCGCAAGCTCAGCAATGGTGGTTTCCGTGATGCCGGATTTGCCGATTTGCACGGTGGCTTCGAGGCCGTTGGCCTTGGAGCGGAGGGCTGCTTTTTGCTTGTTGTCGAGGGGGAGTTTTTCTTTGGTCATAGGGGCCTTCGGTGGACGAATCCACAAGTGCACGTGGTGATGATGCGGGATTTTTGCACCCGAACGCGCGTGGTTTGGCCGTTGCGGTAGGCTCCGCATTTTCGGCACAATTGGACGCGTTGGTCGGGGAAGAGTCGGAATTTGTATTTCTGTGACAACCGGAGCGCGAGTTGCCCGTACCGTGCGGGCAGGTCCTTGTCGGGGCCGAGGCTTTCCTTTCGCGCTTCGCCGAGCAGTTGCTGGAGACGACGACGGACAATCGCCTTTTCTTCTCCTTTGTTGCGCCTGCGGGCCACGTGCTTTCCACGCGGGCCTTGTTTATGAGGCCATGCCCTGCGGGTTGCATGGAGCGCGCACCGAACGCATGGGACCGGTTCTATCGGTACCAAGTGGCGCCGTGGCGCGGCGAACGGGACTTTGGCCCTGCGAAACCGTTCCTGCGGGGACGCGTGCTGGAATTGGGATGTGGCAACGGCAAGTCCCTGAAATCCCTCCGCCACTTGGGCCTCGACGCGGTTGGGTTGGATGTTTCCTTCAACGTATTGGAGCGGCTTGGCGAAGGGGTGCTTGCAAACGCCACCCACTTGCCCTTCGCCCACGACACCTTTGACACGGTTCTGGACATTCATTGCTGCGGCCACTTGCCCCGCGCCGGCCGGGAACAAGCGATTGCAGAGCAACTTCGGGTTCTGCGCCCCGGCGGCCATTTGGTGGTGGAGCGGCTTGGATCATTGGATTTGCGCGCCACAAAGGGCACGGCGTTGGAGCCGCAGTTTTTGCAATTGGAGGATGGCAGGTGCACCCATTTCCCGACGCAGGATGAACTCCACGGGGAATACGGCGGTGATTGGACCGTGGTGCACGCGGAGTCAACGAAGCGCACGCCTTTGTTGCGCGGACAAAAGGTGACCCGCGAAAGCCACTTGTTGGTCTTGCAGCGAACGTAACCCCGGCGGCGGCAGGCCATCCTTGGGCCATTTGCGCAAAGAAAAACAGTTGCATAAAAATGGAAAAAGGGAGGAAAAGGGGGCTGAACCGATTAGCTCTTCGAAGCCTTGGCAGGTGCCTTGCGGACGCTTGGCAAGGTGTCCTTGGCCTTGTTGCTCTTTGGCTTGGTGTCGGTCTTGCTGAGGTTCACGCTGTCAGCGGCCGGCGGGCGGTACCCCTTGTGGGTGGCACAGTAGCGACTGCCTTGGCGGTTGCTGTTCTTGCATTGCTTGCCACCGGCCGTGAGCGCTTGGCATTGGTCCGGTTTGAACGGTTGCGCTTCCTTCAGCACTTCCCCGTCGGGGCCGGCGCCACTCTTGAGGAATGGCAGGCCCGTGATCTTGTTCACGCCAACGTGGTAACCGCTGGGCTTGGCGCAGGGCTCGCCAGCCTTGGGGGTCTTCTTTGCGAAGAAGTAGAAGTAGCGTTTTCCGCCAGCGTTGTCCTTCGTCATGTTGCGGTACAGGGTGTAATCGTTGTAGCGGAAGGGGCCGGTTTCGACAGTGGTTTTCTTCTCGGCAATGATGGGATTGACTTCCACCTGTTTGCGAACGACACGTGTGACGGTTCGTTGGGCAAACAGAATGACAATCAATTGAATGAGCAGGTGGGCGATGAAAATGACCAGCAGCACGACGAACCAGTCGGAGCTGTTCCATCCGGCATCCCAGATGAGGAGGGCAAGGAGGGCAATCGAGATGATTGCGGCGGCGCGGTGGTAAATGGATTCAGTGTTCATGTTTGGTACCTTTAGAATCGTGCAAGCCCGATGGCTGCGAGGGCCAAGCCAGTGGTTGCAAGGCCGAGTGCGGTGAAGATTTCGAACGACCCCGTGGAGCCGAGGTTCGTCAGCGTTTGCTTGACGCCTTGGTCGATGGTTGCGGCGGGGGTCTCCTTGAAGGCCTCCGAGTCGGTGATGCCGTCACCGTCAGAGTCCTCATCTCCATCTGGGACCCCGTTGTCATTTGCGTCCGGGTTGGATGGGAATGGGTCTGCGAGGTCCGGAATGCCGTCGCCGTCGCGGTCCAGGGGCGTGCTGTCCGCGTTGAGTGGGTCAGAACCGAAGTACACTTCGCTGCCGTCGCCCCATCCGTCGCCGTCCGTGTCGGTGAGTGTCGGGTCGGTGCCGAGCGCAGCTTCCACTTCGTCTGGCAACCCGTCGCCGTCCGTGTCTTTGAGTTGGTCGGTTGGACCTTGGTCGGGGTGGTTGTTGGGGTCGGTTGGGTCGTTTCCGTTGAGGACTTCTTCGTTGTCTGGGAAGCCATCGCCGTCCGTGTCTGCATTGAAGGGGTTGGAACCAATGATCACTTCGATGGTGTTTGGCAATCCATCCATATCGGAGTCAAGGATGCGGGTTGCAAATCCTTCGACGCGGCTTTCTGGGCCAGGGGTCACGACGTCCAATAGGTCTGTCTCCAAATCCAGCGCGCTGGTGCCCGCAATCGAAACTTGTAGCACGAGGTAAGAGCGCGCCGGGATGACCTTGCCGTCAATGTCCACGTGTAGGTCAATCGTGTTTGGTAGCACTTGTTGTACTCCGAGATTGTAATCCGCATACCCAAGTTCGACGAGTTGGTTTTCGGTGGTGTAGGCGTGCAAGGCCACATGCACGGTTGCGGCGGCAGAAACATCCACGCCGTTGTCCAAGATGACGTTGGTGGAGCCCACGCCGACGCGATCCACGACGGCGAAGGGTTCGGCGATCCAGTACATGGTGTCGCTTGAGAGACCTAGTGGGTCAAGGGCCGGCACTATTGGCGTGGTGACCCCGGCGTCCCCAATGTCGTTCATCAGGAATGCGCCTTGCGGGCCGAAGGTTGCTTCCTCCGTGGTCAACCCGTACGATTCTTTTGCTTGGGCTTGGGCTGCCCCAACTGCAAGCAGAAGGGCGAGTGCCACAAGGGCCCATGTCTTGTGTGAGACCATTTCGAGCGGCGATTTTTGTTGGACAACTTATAGTTGTTCAATTCTTGACAAAATAATGGGTTGATTTTTTTTGCCCTGGGTGCGCGCAGGCAAAGCAGCCAAAGGAACAACTTTCTGTGACGTGCCCGTGCCGCATGCATGACCAAACTGCTCTACATGGACTCCATTGATGCTTGCTATGAGACCCAATTCGAGGCGACGGTGAACTTGACGCGTCCGGATTGGATTCAGCTGGACCAGACCTTGTTCTACCCGCTTGGTGGCGGCCAGAACTGGGACACTGGCACGCTCACGTTGGAAGACGGCACGACGCTTGAAGTGAACGAGGTGACGAAGCGCGGCCCCGTGAAGCACGTGGTGGGTGCCGACCACGGCCTCGAACACGGGGCCGTCGTGAAAGGGGCCATCGACTGGGACCGACGGTACGCGCACATGCGCATGCACACCGCCCAGCACCTCGTCAGCGGCATCGCCTACGAAATGTTCAACGAAGTCCGTACCGTGGGGAACCAAATCCACGCGGACCGCAGCCGCATCGACTTCAACCCCATCCAGTTCACCCCGGAAATGATGAGTGACCTAGAGGCTGCCACAAACGACGCCATCAAAGCAGGGAGCCCCATCACCAACGTCACCATGACCCGTGACGAAATCAACGCACTCATGCCTGAGGCTCGCACGAACATGGACTTGCTGCCAAAATCGGTGACGGAACTGCGCGTCATCCGCATCGGCGACGACGTGGACTTGTGCCCCTGCGCCGGCACCCACGTGCGCAACACGAAGGAAATCGGCGAAGTGCAGTTCCTTGGACGAAAAGGCAAGGGGAAGGGCACCCAGCGCCTCGAGTACGCGCTAGTCGAATCGTAGGTAGTCGATGCCGAGGCTTCCCAGCCATTGGTCCGCTTGCACGTAGAGGCTACCTGGACCACTGGCTTGTTGCAACGGCGACAAGTCGAAGGACTGGATGGTTCCGTCACAGACGTACTCAAAGGACAAGCCCGACATGGCCCCCGTTGCGGTCACGGGTGCAAATCCGACCGTGAATGAGCCGTCATCTTCGCAATTGAAATGCAGCGCCAGATTGGATGCGATTTGACCGGTTTGTGCCGAGAAGTTCCATGGGGCGCCGGCGTTGTCAGCATCCCGCATCAATGCGCCACCGCTTGCGCCTTGCCAATCCTCCACGCGCCGCTCGCCCCCAGTCATGGATTCCCCTTCAATGATTTGGGGCTCCAATGGTTTGGGCGATGGACTGGTTCGAAGATCCACGAAGTCAAACCAAACCGGTGCAGTGGATTCAATGCGTACACTGGCCGCGTTGCCTCCGTCCACGGACACGCCGAGGGGCAGAAGCACCCAGCCGCAAGGTTCTGTGAAGGTGACGGATGCGTAGTTCAGGTCTTGGGCGCGGTCCCAGCCGCGGACAACCACCTCACCCGATGTGGTGCCTTCGCATTCGGCAAACCAGCGGGCTTGCGCAAATTCGTAGATGAAGCCACCTGGCAAGGAGACCAATCGACTGTCTGCAACGGAGCCGCTTGCGCCTTTCTTGGCAACCGGTTTCTGGTTCACTTCCGCTTCCACCCGGCGGTCGCCAGAGGGCACGGGGGGCGCGCGGGGGTGTTCCGATGCGTCCACGCCCGTGCTTTCGAAGGACTTGGTGCGGGTGGTTGGGGCATCCGGTTTGCCGTCTCCGTCGATGTCGTCATCTTCGTGGTCGAGCTTGCCGTCGTTGTCGTCGTCCGTGTCCACGAAGTCGTTTTGACCGTCGCCATCCGAGTCCTTGCTACTGAGCTGCACGTTCTTGACCGCCGCATCGAAGTTCCCTTCCGCGTCAAAACTGGTTGCAAGATCGAAGTCAATGAGTGCCGCGAAGCCTTCTTCCAGGAGGAAGCCCGCGTCGATTTCCAACACTTCTGTTTGGATGCGGACCGGCACGGGGCCGTTTTGGTTGTGGGCTTCCACGTCCAGGATGGGGACGCGGATGGTGCTGTAACTGGTGTTGAGGGCCTTGAACTTGGCCACTTCTGCAAATTGCCCCGCTTCTTGATAGGCAAGCAAGTCAATCTGAATTGGGTCATTGCCCGCGGGCACCCACGCACCGGTTTCGTTTTGCAGAGACAAGGGCCCGAAGGTCACAAAGACGTGCTCGAGGCCATCAATGAAGGCGTCCTTGACGTTGATGCTCGCTTCCACTTCGTCCAGGATTTTCTCCGTCGCTTTCTCCGCAACTGCGTCGCTGATGCCGTCGGAGATGCTTCCGCACCCCGACAGTGCCAAGCATAGGAACGTAAGGAACGCGAGCGATTTCACATTGGTTCTTGGGTCTGAAACCGCTTAACCTTGCCGCTTGCGCTGATTTGCGCCTTGCAGCCGGCGGTTGTCAGCCGGTTGCGTGCTTGGGGGGCAGTTAGCGAATGATGGTTTCGCTGCGACCGGGTCCGATGCCGACCAACTTGATTTGCGCACCCGTCTTTTCCCGGAGGAATTGCAGGAACGCGCGGGCCGTGGTGGGGAGCCCTTGCCACGTTCCGTCGCCGAGGGTATCCCAGCCTTCGAAGGTTTCGTAGATGGGCTTCATTTCGG
>JBMZMP010000043.1:0-10292 GCA_049619235.1 Thermoplasmatota archaeon | reverse complement strand
CGTCAACACGGCCCAACTGCAAGCACAAGCCAGCACCCCCGGCCAAGACCACTACTTCAACCCGCAGACCAACCAAGAACTGGAAGCCATTTTTGACCACTTGGCCACAACCATCGGTGGGGCTGCCGCGAAAGCAAACTCCTACGCCTTCTGGGCAGGCGCCAACTCCGTGGCCACGAATACGCAAGCGGGAACCAACTACGTCAACCAGAAACTATACCCAACCGGCGGAGAAGAGGCGGTCCTGCATGAGTACGTCTTCAGCAACGGCGTGCAGGCAACGTTCACGGAGATCTACAACAAAGCCGATGGAAGCGAGGCCACCGCATTTGTCAGTGCCAGTGCATTGTCCCGCATTGCCTCCGTGACCATCCAAGGGCCGCCCGCGGCGCCTTTCCTCGTGCAGGCCAAAGGCTTGCAAGCTTCAGCAGGCAGCCATGCAACGCCTCAATCTGCGAGTGCGTCTACCGTGGGATCATACATGGAATCCGTCAGCATCAACTCGATTCCCATCCAAGGAACCGTTCCCCCGAACACCAACATTTCCCTGGGAGGAAACTCCTTCGTGGTGCTGAATGAACAATTCACCTCCGCGGGAAGCAGTTCCAGCCTTGCACGGGCAAACTCCCTGCACCTGTACGTCGAACTGGCCGCCGGAGAAACCTTCGAATTGATTGTTTCCCACGCGGACGTGGCAACCGTTTGCATGGACGAAGAAGAACCCCCGGGCGAATGTGTGCCAAGTGCCACCAACCCCTGCTGCGACATCAGCAGCACCAAGGGCCTGCTTGCACAAGCCACCGAATGTGTTGAATGCGACCTCTCCGCAAAAGGCTGCGTGGAATGTCCGCCACCAACCACCCTGGCGGACCCCTGCAACCCTTGCCCCGGAATTCGCATCGGCAGTCCCACCGAGATCTCAATCTCCCCCCAGGACTGCGTCCCCGAATGCCCGCCCGAGCTGATTGAATGTGGCTCCCCCTGCGACAACGTTTCCACCTGTGAAGTGGTCTGCGCGTTTGTCTCTGCCACCGGCGAGCGGGTGCGCGACATCCACCCAACCGTCGGAAACGCGGTCGCCAAACTGGATTGCCGACTCATTGAGCAAATCTCCGCAAACTAATCACCGGCATGGCAACGAATCGCCCCAATCGTATCGAGAAGGGCTAAGTGCAATTTTCCTCCTCTTCCCTCTAGTGTCCCTCGAAACTTCAACGCAGGAAATGATTTTGCGGGAAGTCCACACGGACCCTGGAATCACCCAACGGGAGATCCAAGGACAAGTGGGTTCAGCTTGGGGGACGGTCAACTACCACGTGAACCAACTGCTGCGCAAAGGCCACATCAAAGCCTACCGGATGCAGCCCTGCAACCATCTCTTTTCACCTGAAATCCCCGACGAAGTCCTCCCCGCCATCGCTGCGCTGCGACGCGGAGAAGCGCCCAAACTCATGGATGCCTTACACGCTCCCAAACAACTCGGGGAACTTGGAGGGGAATTGAATCTCGGCAAAAACGTGGTGCGCGCGCACCTCAGTCGACTGCATGAAACCGGCTTGGTGCAAGCCATCGGGCCAGGTCGCCCAAAATACCAACGCAACGACCATTTCTTCGCCAAAGTCGGGGCATTCTTCCGGTCGAGGAGGGAATATCATGAGAAATGATTATCAATCTCCTGCAAAGGAATTAGCTACGGCCCCTATCACCTCCAGCCGCATCTACAGGAACCATGCAGAAAATTCTCGCATTGCTGGTTCTCATGCTACTGCCCTCCGCCGCCGCGGACACAACCGACGACTCCGCCGAGGAGCAATGGCCTTGCCCCATCGCCTACTTCCTCATTGGCTCCGAAATCGTCATCCTGCAGCCCTCCTGCATCGACGACTGGGCATACTTCGTCCTCGACCAAGTGGTTGGGCCCTCCTCCTAGTTCTGCTCCTGGTTCCCACGGCGCTGGCCTCGGGTCCGACCGACTTCGGGTTCGGCCACGCCCGCCACCTTGGACCCGTGGAAATGGAAGGAAGTGGAGCCTCATTCCTCATCCAAGACCAACCCACCGCGATTGGATTCTCCGTCCAAGGCGAGTACCAAATCATCACGGATCGCCTCGTCACGCAGGCATGGGTTGGGCCGGTAGCGGCAAGCGGCAACCCGGAGATGTCTCCCACCGAGCCCCGAAGCGGCCTCGCGCACCTGGAACTCGACTCCAGAGGCGACGCCTGGATATTGCACGCGGACACGTTCACCGCGCGAAGCCCCGAAGGCGAATGGTCTGCCGAGAACGGCGCTCGTTCCTGGGAACTCCGCTACCACGCCGCGGCGCCCCAACAAACCATTGACCTCGGCAACCTGGTGGGGTATGGCACGGACGCGCTCCAAGACTTTTCTGTCCACGGCAATTTCTCTATTGTCCTCTCCTCAGGCACATTCCGAGTGAACGGCGAAGAATTCTGGGCAGGTCAACGGAATCATGAGGTCGTGGCCGGCACACCCGCAGGGACACAGGAAGCACAAGTGCTCCACATCTTCGTCACGGGTTCACTCTCGCTACAAAGCGGCTCGCCAGCCGTGGATGCATTCGTGTCCCAAACCAGCGTTTCCGGCTTGGGTCCGCTCATTTTCAGTGACGTGGCCGAAGCGGGCGGGGCAGGACTCGGAACCTTGGAAAGCCAAGGCGCTTGGGGTGTGGAATTGCTCCGAAGCCAGTCTCTGCAAGCCACCAACTTCGAGGCGGACAATGTCTCAATCAACGGCGTTGCCGTAGCCACTGGAATGTCGCCGTGGTGGTGGCTCACGCTTACCCCATTGTTGTTGCTGGCCAGGCCTCCTGCCAAGTTGAGCATCAAGAGGCTGGAGCGGAACCTGGAACGGGGCGCGTACCGAAAAGTGGGCTCCATGTCCGTGCGTCGGTTGTTGCGGACCAAGTACGCAAGCCGGGCCAGCCTGTACCGAACAACGGCGTTGCTCGCCATGGGCCTGTTCCAAGAGGCGAGCCTATTCCTGGCGTCGATTTCGTCCAAGGAACGACCGGACCCTGCAACCTACGAGTTCCTGCTTGCCCATGCGCTGGCCGGCATTGGATCGGAGGCTGCTGCGGAGAAGCACTTGGCTCGGTGCATCGAATTGGCCCCCAGTTACGCCTTGGAGGCCGCGCACATCCCCATGTTGCAGCGGCTGCTGCCCGATTCGTCGAACGTTGACTGCGTTTGATGTCAAATCGTGAGCGGATTCTCTCGGTGATCGCCGCTGAAGGCGGCATGAAAAAGTCGCAGATTTGCGAGGAATTGGACTTGTCTTGGGGCGTGGTGGGACACCATTTGGGGTCTTTGTCCCGGAGTGGCGAGTTGCTGTTGCAGTACTGGGGTCGAGAATTGTGGGCGTTTCACCCGTCGGTCCAAGAGAGGGACGCACTTCGACTGTTTGCGCTGGCAAAGCCTGCTCGGAGGCGCCTGCTGCGGTTCCTGGGCAACCATTCCGAGGCAACTGTACAAGAATTGAGTCGCGAGCTGGAGGCGTGTCAGCAAACCATTCGATCACACCTGAGCCATTTGATGCACGCGGGCATTGTGTCTCGAACCCCCGGCAAGCCCCACAAGTATGGCGTGCTCAGTGAGGGCGGCGGGGAAGAAGCGCCAGCGTAATCAGCCCAAGTACGAGCGTGGCCAATGGCGCGGGCGTGGCTTTGGACTCGGGAATCTCTGCAGCAATCAATGGGGCATCGGCGTCTACGCGAACTTGGAACCTGAGCGCGGCGGTTTGGGATGGATCGTCCGGGGAACTGGCAAGCAGCGTGGCTTCCAGTTGGTCGCCCGTTTCGGCATCTGCCGGAACCATCATGGCAAACCAAAGGCTGTTTTCAGATTCGCCTTGTCCAACGGAGGCCAAATGTTGGCTTGGCCCGAGAATGCGCAGGTCCCAGGAGGGTTCTTGGATGGCCACGGCCCAAACCACGCGGCTTCCGCCCGGTGCGACAAGAGACGTGTTTTGACTCGTTGACATCACGGGCGTCACCTCGGTGATTGGATCGTGGTATTCGTTGAGTGGCAGCGAGAGTTTGCCGCCGGCTCGCAGGAATGTGCCGCCCAGTTCACCGCGCAGGTTGGTAGCCGATACGGCGCCCGCTTCGGTTGGGCAGAGCTTGAAGCCGAGTCCGAAGTTTACGCCTTTGAGTTCACCGCCTGGGGCGGGAAGTTGGAATGGGATTTGGAGTGACAAGTCCATGTCGTCGGAACCAAGGACGCCATCGACTTCGTGATCGGAGGTTTCCGTCGAAATCGTGTCCCAGTCCGCGGCGCTCGGCGGCGCACCGTTGGCATTGTACCAGGCAAAACCGGCCGTCAATTCGGCGGATGGGAGGTGGGCGTTCTCAATCACGAGTTGGCCATCGAAGGTCGCGGAGGGTTCCCCATTTGGTGCCAGTCCAATGAGCAATTCTGGGTGAAGTGGGAACCACCAGGACAACCCGTCCCCGGAGCCGCACGGCACCAACGCGGGGGCGAGTCTGGTTGCGGAACCGTTTGGGTCTTCTTCATTGGCGTTCATCCATGCTTCCCCATCAAGTGTGTGGGCTTCACCGTCGCTCTTGGCCGCTCCGTGCAACCAAAGATTTGGGTGGTGGCCGGCCGGTTGCGGGGTCAGCGGGTAATGGATGCCCACGTGGTACTCGGTGGAGCCTTGCGCGGTGGAGAATCGGAGCGTGATGGTCTCGGTCTCGCCATGGTTGTGGCGGAAGGGGGTGGTTGCAAACACGTGCACCGTGGTTTGTTGCCCCGACTCCACTGCAAATGCAGCTGGCGCGTCAATGGAAACATCGGTGGGGGCGTCCCAGTCCAGTGAGATGTCTATACTTGGTCCGGGGTTTGTGATGCGAATCGGCCAGTGGTGGGTGGTTGCGGCTCCGTTGCTGAAGCGGATCGGTTCGGGGGTTGCGAGTCCCAACGCTAGGTTGCCTTGGCCGGGAATGTTTGCGACTGCATCGGCGGGAAACGGTAGTTCGTCTCCGTATTGTGCGAGGTCGAAGGCCGTTGCGGGCTCATGGTGGCGTGCGGTGTCCGTGTCCCACACGCTCCATGCTTGGGTGATCTGGATGGCTTCGCCGGGTCCGGGGCTGTGGCCATCTTTGCTGGTCATTTGAGAAAAGGGGATTTGCAGGAACGGGCCCCGATTGGTCCATTCGGGTTCGGGGAGGGATGCGATGAGTTGCCATTCGCCGGCTTCGGACCGCCATAGGTCCGCGTCCCAGACGGGGATTGGGCCGGTTAGGGGGGTTCGAGGGTTTTGGCTCATGAATGCGAGTTGGAACGTGGCTTGACCGTAGTTCCATTCCATGACGTATTCGGCGTGGCCTGCCCCTGCGCTGGGCCAGTTGAGATCGGAAAGGGACAAAGAAAAATTGGCGTGGGTTTGGTTCCAGGAAACGCCTGCTTCGAGCAGGTCAATGATTCCAAAGGCTGCTGGGGCGGAGTGGTCGCCGGGGGGGTCCGTTGCGATGATTTGTGCGGACGCAGAGACTGTCAATAGCAGGCCAATGAGGAGACTTGTTCGGATGTTCATTGTCGGGCACGCAAGGGGGTAGAGGGGAAGAGGGGGGTTGGTTGCAGTTTTAGATGCAGCTTGCCCAGGTGTTGGCGTGGCCGTTGACGGCGCCGCCGTATTGCAGGGAGTATCCGGCAGCGGCGAAGGGGAACGCAATGATTTGGTTGATGGTTCCGATGGGTTGGTTGCCGATTTGGCCGGTCAGCGTGAAGGTGGAGCTGAGGGTTCCGGCCGCGAAGGTGGCGGTGCACCCGGCGGAGCCGCATGCGTTCATGTTGGCGCGAATGTTGCTCCCGAGAAGTTCTTCACAGCTCACTTCTCCTTTTTGGGCGGTCGCGGGTCCGATTGCAAACAGTGCCATCACGAAGAGGGCTGCTACGATTTTGGTTTTCATTTTGTATCACTGGCCAAGCACCAACCTGACCAAGCCCTGGTTATTGCCCTACTATCTAAACAGTTATGGATACATTTGGGCCCGTTCATGCAAAATAACGTAAAAATTCGATATGGTTGGGGCCATTTAGTTGAAATTTGGCCTGGCTGACGATCAGAACGCGTGTTCGCTCGGGGTGGTTGAAAAAATGGAGTGGGCCCGCCCAGATTTGAACTGGAGTCTATACAACCCCAATGTACAAGGATACCAAGCTACCCTACGGGCCCAAAAGGAATGGGGGTAGCTTACGGGGTGTATTTCCGGCGACTTGGGTGTGGTATTTGGGCTCTTCGTTCGGTGGCTTTACTTGGGGGTGGTTTGTGGCTGGTTTGTGAAGGCGTCCGCTCGTGCATTTCCCATTCAGGGCTTGGTGAAGTACCATGGATTGCGAGACCCGGTGCGGCGCATCCCCTTCCACAACTCCATTTCGTTGTGCACGGGTCCCATTTCGACGTTTACGACGGTGGAACCGGCCGCGGATGTGGCTGCCAGCGTGGACGGCGTGCCTGTTCAGGGCCGCGGCTTGGAGCGCATTTGCGCTGTGATGGATGCCATTCGCGAGGCGGCCGGCTCGGAGGAGGGGTTCCGCGTGGAATCCCGCAACGACTTCCCCCAACAAGTGGGCCTTGGCAGCAGCGCGTCCGGGTTTGCGGCCCTGGCCGTGGCTGGTGCCGCCGCTTTTGGCTTGAACGAGTCGCCGGCATTCTTGTCACAAGTGGCTCGCATTGGCGCTGGCTCTGCCAGTCGCGCCGTCACCGGCGGCGTTTCCGAGTGGAAGGTAGAGGGGGAAAAATCTTGGTCCGAGTGCCTTGCGACTCCTGCACAATTGGGCGACTGGAAAGTGGTCGTTCCCCTGGTCCAGCATCCGGTGTACACTGAGAACGTGCACGCGGAAGTGGTGGAGTCGCCGCTCTTCGAAGGACGCCTTTCCTACATGGATGGGGCCCTTGCAAAGGCGCGGACGGCGGTGCAATCCGGTGACTTGGAGGCGTTGTGGGCCATTGCCGAAATGGACACCTTGAACCTGCACGCAGTCACCATGACTGGTTCACGGGCGCACATCACTTGGAAACCGGCCACCGTGGAGGTGATGCACCGTGTGCGCGGTCTTCGAGACGCGGGCACGCCTGCGTACTTCAGCATCGACACCGGGGCCACGGCGTACATCAACACGCACGCAGGTGCCGTGGACGACGTGGTCTCGGCCATGTCGGACGTGGATGGCGTCGCTGAGGTGCTGGTGTTGGAGCCGGGGCCAGCCGCGGCCCTGGAATCCGCTCACCTCTTTTGACGAAGCCCGACCAGGGCAACCAGTAGAACCAGGATGCCGAGGAACGGCATGGGGGACTCTTCCTTTTCGTCCATCTCTTCGCCAAGCACTGCCACGCTGAAGGTTTTCGTGGCTGCCGGGTAGATGCCTGCCGGGTCGGTCACATCAATCTTGGCCACGTGGGTGCGGGCCGCTTCAATGGTGACGTTCCAGACGTATGCGTTGCCGGTTTCCACGAGTGGAGTTCCAGCTGGGAGCACCGTGATGCTGTCTTGGCCTGCAATGTGGAACAGTTCACCGGTCACGTTGAGCCCGGGAACCGATGCCCCGGTTCGGCTGTCCGTTGCAACCAACGCTAGGTCCTGGGTCCCAAGGCCTGCGGTGTGCGAGAAGGACAGGGAGAGGCTGCGGGGCAAATCCGGTTGCGGCGTCAATGATACGCCCGCCGGGACGTCGAACCACAACAGCACGTCTTGGTCCGCGGCGGTTCCGTCTTGGGCGGCGTCTTGTTGGTCATCCGTGGCCAAGTGGTCCTTGCTGAGTTGGTAGTCGTGGCCGAAGCGGTTCAGTTTCATGAAGCCCTTCTCGCCCGACTGCCACACTTCCAATATTCTTGCCTCTTGGGGTCGGTCGATGAGGCTGCTGGTTTCAATGTTCCAGAAAGTGCCTTTGTCCTGGATGCGGTGCTGGTGCGTGTGGCCACCAATCCATGCCACCACGTGGGGTTGCGTGTTGAGGTACGCGGTGAGTTCGGAGCCCGTGACGTAGCCGGCGGCTTCCAGCAAGTCCTCGAGGCAACCCACGCCCGGCGCGCAGTACGCGGCACCGATTTCGGTGAACATGGAATTCACGGTGTGATGGGATGTGATGACGATGAGTTGGTCCGTATTCGACTCAATTTCTTCTTGCAGCCATGCAAATTGCTCGCCGTCCACGCTCCCTTCGGCGTAGCCGCCAATGAGGTCGTAGCCAAGGGTTTCTTGAGGATTGAAGAGGCCCTGTAGGTTTTCGTTTCCAGTCACGAAGTCATCGTTCACCGTGTCCAGGACGATGAAGCGAACGCCTGCCTCGGAGAATGCGTAGTAGCCGTCGTTGTCTGGGTCCTCGTCACACAACCGGTCCGCGGCGAACCCGAACCCGTGTCCGAAGTCATCCTCTGGGGCTCCGGCGGGGCTGCCTCCGCTGCAGCTTTGGGCGTCCTTGAAGTGCATGCGCACGTAGGATGGTTGGTCCAACAGGAACCGTCCGGATTGCGCGGCAATGTCTTGGAACGTGGGCTCAATGGGGACGTTCCCTTGCACGAGGCTGTCGTGGTTGCCAAAAGAGGAGTACCATGGCAAGCCGGGCGCAAGGGGCGTGTTGTTCTGCGCCACCTCGACGGGGAGGCTGGTGCATTGATCGGTGACGTCGTTGCTGGTGTCATCCAATGGCGCGTAAGGGCCGTCCGGGACACATTCTAGGCCCGAAATGGGGCCCTTCAGGGTCACCGTACCCTCCCAGTTGTCCAGGAATCGCATCAACTCGTTCTCTTGTTGGTTGTCGATGTTGTCGCCCGTGTTCAGCACAAACGAAAACGGGTCCTTGGCGTGTTCCTGGTTGAGCGTCACGATGGCGGCGTTGAGCACCTCATCCGTGAATTCCTCATGCGGTCGTTGCGCGCTCGTTGAAAAGAACGTAATGTAGGGGTCGAGGATTTCCTGCCGCATGGGGTAAGGCGCGTCGTCATCGAGGATGTGTGCATCGCTCACTTGCACGAACCGCAGCACCCGCTTTGCGCCCTCGTAGGTTCCTGCCTCGGTCAATTCGGTTCGCTCCGTGAACGCTTCAGGAGCAAAGGGGTCAGGTTGGAATTGGCCTCCCGCACCCGCAAACGTCCACATCATCAACAACGCCACAACGGCAACACGCATACGGCAACAACATCTGCCAGATTTATGGAGTCTCCGGCATTTGTCGATGGCCCCATGCTTTGTCTTTAACAACACAGCACCTTCGACCCATTGTGTCCGTGATTGACAAGACCAAACTGATGGTTTTCCCCCGCAACGTGCTCGTGGGCCACGATGCCATTGACAAACTGGGCGCCATCGTGCGCGATCTGGACACGGAAGCCAACGGCATCATCGTCGTGGACGCATTCTCCAAGCGCACCCTCGCGCCAAGGCTGCAAAAAGTGATGGAGGCAGAAGGGTTCAACGTTGAATTCTACGAAAGCCCCGGCCCCACCATGAAAAGCGTCCACGCAGCGGTCAAGCAAGGCAAGGCCCACGGCGCATCCTACTACTTGGGCGTCGGAGGCGGCAGCGTCATCGACGTGGCAAAACTGGCCGCGTACCAACACGGCCCTGGCTTCGTTAGCGTCCCCACCACCGCGAGCCACGACGGCATTTGCAGCGGCCGCGCTAGCATCAAGGAACTGCAAGGCAGCACCAGCAAGGAAGCCAAACCCCCTGTCGCCATTGTGGCGGACACCGGCATCATCAGCCAGGCCCCCTTCCGCATGCTCAGCGCCGGCTGTGCCGACGTCATCAGCAACCTCACCGCGTGCCTTGACTGGGAACTGGCCCACCGACTCAAGGACGAAGAATTCAGCACCTTCGCTGCCGTACTCGCCAAGTCCGGTGCAGAATTGATCCTCGACAACGCGGACATCATCAAGCCCGGCCTGGAAGAAAGCAGCTGGCTGGCCATCAAGAGCCTCATCGTAAGTGGCGTCAGCATGGCCGTCGCCGGCAGCAGCCGACCCGCCAGTGGCGCCGAGCACATGTTCAGTCACACACTCGACCGCATCGCCCCCGGGAAAGCCATGCACGGCGAACAAGTGGGCATCGGAACCATCATCACCATGAACCTGCACGGAGGCGACTGGAAGCGGGTTCGCGCCGGGTTGCAAGCCATTGGAGCCCCCACCACGGCAAAGGAACTCGGCATCCCCAAGGGGAAAATCATTGAAGCGCTCACCACGTGCCACGAACTCCGCCCAGACCGGTACACCATCCTTGGCGAATCGGGCCTCACCAAGAACGCGGCCCAGAAAGTGTGCAAAGAAACCGG
>JBMZMP010000042.1:0-10760 GCA_049619235.1 Thermoplasmatota archaeon | reverse complement strand
GTGCAGGCGACCGTTTCGCGATCACGTATTTCCAAACGTTCACGCCGACCGACCAAGACCTCTTCGCCGGCACTTGGGACCTTTGGGGCATTGTCGTGGACGGTTTCGGAACGAGCGAAGAGCGCTATGACCACTTCATGATTGACACATTCGTCCATGAAGGGCCCATTTGCACCCGCGGCGGCGCGTGCGTCGGCCCCATCGACCGTTCGCTCCTCGACTTCTTCGAATCCGACCTCACGCCCGAGGGCAACCTCGTCGTGGTGTACCCCGCAGATTCCACCACCGGCCTGAAGGAAATCGAAATCCGCGTGGCCATTCAAAACGGCGGCACCCCTCTGGCCACAAGCCTCAAATCCGAATCCACGTGAAATCGAAGCGTGGACAGGAAGGAATGGCTCGAAACCCAGCGTGAGGAAAGCGGATTCACCAGCGTGGACCCCGCCCCGCCGCAAGGAGCCGTCGGAAGTGAACCCACCGTCGCGGAACTCCGCGCCCAACTCCTCGACACCAACCTGGCCATGTTCCACCGCATGCGCGCCGTGTTTGCCCTTCGCAACATTGGCGGCAACGACGCCATCGATGCCCTCGCGGCTGCGTTCGCGGACAAGTCGGCGCTCTTGCGCCACGAACTCGCCTACGTGATGGGGCAAATGAGTGACCCGCACGCCATTGACGCACTCATCGACCGCCTCGCCGACCCCGAGGAACACGTCATGGTGCGCCACGAAGCCGCCGAAGCCCTCGGTGCCATCGGCGATGAAAGGGGCCGCCCCGTGCTCGAAACCTTCCTCAAGGACCCCGCGCCCGAAGTGAGCGAATCCTGCGAAGTGGCCCTCGACCTCCTGGACTGGGTCAATTCACAGGAAATGGAATACTAGCGTCCCACCTGCACCTAAATACCGTCTCCCAGTGGACGCCTCGTAAGCATGCAGGTTCAGCGCGCGCTCCTTTCTGTATCCGACAAAACCGGCATCGTTGACTTCGCCAAGCGGCTCGCAGCCAAAGGCGTTGAATTGGTCAGCACCGGCGGCACCGCGAAACTCCTCCGAGACAACGGCCTCACCGTCAAAGACGTGAGCGATCTCACCCAGTTCCCGGAGATGATGGATGGCCGCGTCAAAACCCTCCACCCCATCGTCGCCGGCGGCATCCTGGCGCTCCGCGACAACCCAGCGCACGTTGCCAGTATGACCGAGCACGGCATTGGCCCCATCGACATCGTGTGCGTGAACCTCTACCCGTTCGAGCAAACCGCCGCGGCCGGCGCCGAGTTGCCGGAATTGATTGAACAAATCGACATTGGTGGCCCCAGCCTCGTTCGCGCCGCCGCCAAGAACCACGAACACGTCTTCATCGTCACCGACCCCCGGCAATACGACCCCGTCGCAAGCGCCGTGGAATCCGGGAAAGACGACAAGCAACTGCGGCAAAAACTGGCCCTCCGCGCCTACCAATCCACGGCTCGCTACGACGCCATCATCAGCCGCGTGTTGAGCAAGCAATTCGGCCTCACCGACTACCCCGAGCACTTGGTGTTCGCGTACGACCGCCGCGACGTGCTTCGTTACGGTGAAAACAGCCACCAACGCGCCGCTTGGTACCAGAAGGCAGGCCCGCGGAACGTGGTGGAACCTTCCATCGTGGGCGCGAAGCAACTGCACGGCAAACAACTCTCCTACAACAACATCCTCGACGCAGACCTCGCATTGGAATCCGTCAAGGAATTCCCAGAGCGGCCCGCCTGCGTCATCATCAAGCACGCGACCCCGTGCGGCATCGCCATGGCAGACACGCCACTCCAGGCCTTCGAGGACGCCCTCGCTTGCGACCCTTACTCCCCATTCGGCGGCATCGTCGCCATCAACCGGGAACTGGACCTTGCAACCGCGGAAAGCCTCGCGAATTTGTTCCTGGAAATCGTCATCGCCCCCAGCTACAGCCCCGAGGCATTGGAGCGGTTGCAGCGCAAGAAGAACCTCCGCATCCTCACCGTCGCGGGCCTCGCTGAGGAATACCACCGAAGCGGCACGCAAATCCGCAGCATCACCGGAGGCATGCTGGTGCAAGACCGGGACCTGAAGCCGTACGATCCAAGCACTTGGGACCTCGTCACAGAGAAGAAACCCACGCCGGAGCAAATGGACAGCCTCACCTTTGCCGCGCGTTGCGTGAAAGCCATCCGCAGCAACGCGGTCGTGTTCTGCCAAGGCACCAAAACCGTCGGCATCGGCGGGGGCCAAACCGCCCGCGTGGACAGCACGTTCATCGCCACACACAAGGGCGGCGAAAACATCCAAGGCAGCGTCATGGCAAGCGACGCATTCTTCCCATTCCGAGACGCCATCGACGTGGCAGCGGAGCACGGCGTCAGCGCCATTGTCCAACCGGGCGGCTCCATCCGGGACGACGAAGTGATTGAAGCGGCCAACGAGCACGGCATCGCCATGGTCTTCAGCCACCAACGCTCCTTCAGGCACTAATGAAACTGGCAGTCCTCGCCTCCGGCGGAGGCAGCAACTTCACAAGCATCCTCGACAAAGTCGACGCAGGCATATTGGACGCCAAAGTTTCATTGTTGGTTTGCGACAAACCAAACGCCGGCTGTATGGACACCGCGAAGGACCGCGGCGTACCCTTCGTGCATCTACCCCCCGAGGGCGAAGCGCGGGCAGCGTACGACGCGAGGCTCCGAGACATCCTCCTGAAGGAAGCCCCCGACTTGGTGGTGCTGGCGGGCTTCATGCGCATCCTCTCTCCGACGTTCGTGGACGCCTTCCCGGGCAAAATCATCAACATCCACCCGGCCCTGCTTCCAAGGCACAAAGGTGCGCACGGAGTCCGAGACACGCTTGCCGCAGGGGACGCCCGAGCCGGTGCCACCACGCACTTCGTCACGGCGGAACTGGATGGCGGACCGCTCATTTTGCAGGCTTCCGTGCCGGTTCTTCCATCCGATGACTTGCAATCCTTGCAAGCCCGGGTGCTGGCCGTTGAGCATTGGTTGCTGCCTCGCACCATCCAACTCATCGCAGAAGGGCGCGTCTCTCCCGAGGGCCGGGTTGCCCCAGGTCCTTCCTGGAAGCACCACCCGATTCCAGACGCCGATTGGCCGGAAGGTTTCTGATGTGGACGTATGAAGAAGCGCTCGGTTGGCTGTACGGCCGACAAGGCAAAGGCATCAAACTGGGCCTCGAGAACATGCAACGGATGCTGGATTCCCTCGGGAATCCAGAACGCATCCCTGCCGTCCACGTGGGCGGTACGAACGGCAAAGGCTCGATCAGCCACTTGCTCGCCAATGCCTTGCAAAACTCCGGCCACAAAGTCGGGTTGTACACGAGCCCCCACTTGACCCGGTTCTCAGAACGGGTGAAGGTGAATGGGATTGAAATTTCCCGGGGGGACGTCGCAGAACTGTTGTGGGCCCTCAAACCGTTGGCGCAGCAACAAGACCGCGAGGAGGCGGGGCCGACGTTCTTTGAATTGGTGACGTTGTTGGCGCTGCTGCATTTCCGCAACCAAGGCTGCGACTACGTGGTTCTCGAAGTGGGGCTCGGCGGACGCCTGGACTGCACCAACATTTGCACCCCCGCAGTCTCTGTCATCAGCAACGTGGCCATGGACCACACCGAGTTCCTGGGCGACACCATACCCGAAATTGCCCTTGAGAAAGCGGGGATCATGCGGCAAAGCGTGCCCTGCATCACTGGCGCCGAAGGGGAGGCGCTGCATTACTTGAAGCTCATGAGCCACGAACGGGGAACCCCAATGGGCATCCTCGGCCAGGACAGCCACGTGTTGCCCGACTTGAACGGCTTCAAGCTGGCCCACCCCTCTGGTGAGGCCCACTACGAATTGGCGCTGGCCGGCGAACACCAAATCCGCAACGGTGCCCTCGCCGTCATGGCCGCCGACGCCCTTCGCGTACACGGCCACCACATCCCGGTCGCCGCCGTGCAGGACGCGCTCCGCACCACGCTGCACCCCGGCCGGCTGGAGACGGTCAATTACAAGGGCACGCCGGTGCTTTTGGATGGGGCGCACAACGAAGCAGGTGCCGAGGCGCTCCGCCGACATCTTGCCCACTTGGACTGGCACGGCTTCCATCTCATCACCGGCTTCAACGCGGACAAAAACTGGCAAGCCATGCTCTCACAATGGGCGCCGCTCGCGGTGCAAACTTGGGGCGTTCCATTGCGCTCCGGCCGCAGCCTCGACCCGGAAGCCATGCGACCCCTTGTGGAAGGCGGCGGATTGCCGTTCGCCACCGCAACCGTGGAAGAAGCCCTTGCAGGTGCAGTCGCCGCGGGCGCGGAACGCATCGTGGTTGCGGGCAGTTTGTTCCTCGTGGGCGAAACCCGTGCCCGCATCCTCGGCGAGCCCTTGGAAGAAATCCAGGGCAACCAATAAGGGCGGCTTGTGACTGGCATGCATGTGGACCGCATCGAGCTTCCGTGGATGGAACCCATTGATGCGGCCGCGCATTTTTCTGGTCGATTGCTAGACGGCCAAGGCGCGCACCCCGAAGCCCGCTACGCATTCATGGGGCTCCACCCAGAAACTTGCTTGCGCGTCGAAAACGGCGCCTGCTTCATCGACGGGACCCGCCACGGCAACGTGCTTGGCACGGTCAAGGCCCAACTCGCATCCCGGCTGCAACCAAGTGCCCCCGCACCACACCCTTGGACGGGAGGATGGATGGGGTATTTCGCGTACGAATTCGTGCAACACTTGGAACCCACGCTCCGCGTCCACGATTCACCCCTACCGGATGCGGTTTTGGAATGGTTCGCCACCGGCGTCGTTTTTGACCGCCGCGAGCGCACTGTCACCGCGTACGGCTCCGAAACAAACCTCGCCGCCGTGCAACAAGGTTGGGGAACCACCACGAAAAACGAATTGCACCCCGTGACCTGGACACCCCACACGAGCCAAGAGACGTACATGCAAAACGTGGCGCGGATGAAGGAATGGATTGCCGAAGGCGACCTGTTCCAGGCCAACATCGCCACCCGGTTTGATGCGGACCCCGTGGACCCCGTGGCGGTCTTCCGGCACATGGCCACGCGCAACCCGTCGCCGTACATGTGCTACCTTCCCTACGACGACCACACCATCGTCAGCAACAGCCCCGAGCAGTTGTTTGCAACCGAGAACGGACACATCCGCACCAGGCCCATCGCGGGAACGAGGCCCCGGGGCCAGTCCCACGAGCAAGACAAAGCGCTTGCGAGCGAACTGCGCGCCGATTCCAAGGAACAAGCGGAGCACATGATGCTCGTGGACCTGCTTCGAAACGACGTCTCGAAGGTGAGCGAACCGGGAACCACGGCCGTAACGGAATGGATGAGCGTGGAGAGGTACAGCCACGTGATGCACTTGGTGAGCCAAGTGACCGGAAAACTCCGAGCCGATGCCGGCTTCCTGGACTGCCTCGCAGCGATCTTCCCCGGCGGCACCATCACCGGGGCGCCGAAACACCGTGCCTGTATGCGCATCCATGAAACGGAAACGGTCGCACGGGGGCCCTACACGGGCAGCGCCGGGTGCATCAATCACCGCGGCGACGCCCACTTCAACATCATGATTCGAACCCTCACCCTCGCGGACAAATCCATGGTCCACGCCGGAGCAGGCATTGTCATGGACAGCGACCCAGCGCGGGAATGGGCGGAGAGCTTGCAGAAGGCCAGCGCGTTCCTTGACCGCCCCGGCGGATCCTCTGATCGGCTTGGCGAAGTGGAGATGCAAGCTGAATGGAAGCCACCCACTCCAAGCGGCAACACCTCAGCCCGCGTGCTGCTGGTGGACAATTATGATTCCTTCGTGCACAACTTGCGCGACTACTGCGAGGCCATGGGCGCGACCACCAAGGTCATTCGAAACGACGAGGACTGGCAAGCCGCGCGCGTGGCGTTCCGGCCCACCCACATTGTGCTAAGCCCTGGGCCCGGCCACCCCGTGGACTCCGGGGCAACCCTGGCCATTGCCGAGTCCAACATTGAGGAACCAATCCTTGGCGTCTGCCTTGGCCACCAAGCCATGGCGCTTGCTTCGGCCGGAGCGATTCGCGTTGTGCCGGCGGTGCATGGAAAAACGGACCATGTGCAAACGAGCGGGCCGCTGTTTCCCGGCAAGACCATGCAGGTTGCCCGGTATCACTCCCTAGTGGCCGATCTCCCTGACGGGTGGATCGCCACTGCGACCCTGGCGGATGGCACTTTGATGGCCATGCAACGAGGCAACCGCCACGGTGTACAATTCCACCCCGAAAGCATGGGGACACCCGATGGCATGGAAGTACTGCGGAGGTTCCTTGCTCTTTGAAACCGTCCGCATCAAGGACGGGGAACCAGTGCGATTGGATCTCCACGTTGCGAGGCTGCGCCGAAGTTGCCAAGCGCTCGGCATGGCGGTACCCTCGTTTCCAAGTCTTGCCGGTTTGCCGGATGGGCTTGCGCGCACCGACTTTGGTCCGGAGCCCCGCATCTCCACACGTCCAATCACCACGCCCATGCCGCTCCGGGTTGCCATCTCGACCACCACGCGAGCGCTTGGGCCCCGGCACAAGCAAGACGCCCCCATGGAGTCGGTTCCGGAAGGGTTCGACGACGTGTGCTACTTGAACGAGACCGGCGGCGTGGCCGAGCTACGATTCCGCAACGTCCTCTGCATACACGACGGCGTCTTGTATGCGCCGGGCCCGGACGCCGGGGCATTGGAGGGAACCACCCGGGCCCGCCTTCTTGAAGCGTGGGACGGCCCAGTGGAAGAGCATCTGCCCCCGGACTTGGGCGGCGAATGGGTTGCCACCAGTGTCAGCGGCGTCTGCCCCATCCTGCACTTGGGCGGACCCAAAAAGCAAGGCAGCTTCTTGGATTGGTGCCAGGAGGTTCTGGATGATTGACGTGCCGATCCTCGGCGGCCGACTGCGGAGCAACCAAACCCTCATCATGGGCATCCTCAACGCCACGCCAGACAGTTTCAGTGACGGCGGCGAACTGGACCACGCAGCCATGGAAGCGATGGTTGCTGCGGGGCCGGACATCATCGACGTGGGAGGCGAATCCACGCGGCCCGGCCACGAAACGGTCCCCGTACGGGAAGAAGTGGCACGGGTGGTGCCGGTCATTCAATCCCTGCGGGAGCAGTGCAGCATTCCCATCTCCATCGACACATCCAAACCGGAAGTGGCCCGCGCCGCTCTCGACGCAGGGGCCAATTTTGTCAATGACGTGAACGGCTTGCTGGCACCGGGCATGGCCGAATTGGTTGCCGAGGAGGGGTGCGCCGCCGTCCTCATGCGCCACCGAGACCTGACGGGCCCCATCGTGAAGGCATGCGAAGCGGAACTCGCATCCTTGGTGGCAGCGGCCAAGAACCGCGGCGTATTGGAGGAACAAATCATTCTCGACCCGGGTCTTGGGTTCGGAGCGCGCCCCGGCGCCGACCCAGTGGACAATTTTGCGCTCATCGACGACATCTCCTACGCCGCAGGGGCGCCGGTGCTCATTGGAGGAAGCCGCAAGCGGTTCGTGGGGGAATGGATGGGGGAGCCGGACGCGAAAAAACGATTGCGTGGTTCCTTAGAAGTGGTGAGAAGGGCAAGGATTGCAGGCGCCGCCATTGTGCGCGTGCATGACGTGTTGGAAAGCCGCGCCGTTTAGTGCGAGTGGTCGTCGTGGTTGTGGCCGTCGTTGCTGCCGGGCACGTATGGGCCGAGCATCACGGGGCTGTCACGGACGCCGAAGTTGCCTTCCACGGGTTCGGGCATGAAGCCGGACACGGTGGCGAGGATTTCCACTTCGTAGCGAAGTTGCTTGCCAATCACTTCGGGCTTCACGGGCGTGTACAAGTAGTGCACTTCGCCCTTGCTGCCACCACTGGTCTTGTAGGTTCCAGGGTCCAAGCCAAGGATGGTGTTGCCTTGCGCGTCGGGGATGACGGTGAAGAGGCTGTCAAGGACTGGTTCGAGGCTTTGGGTCATGGTGCCGTCGCCGTTGAGATCCGTCACGAGGTTGGCTCCGAGTTGTTCGATGAAGTTCACTTGACCGTCCTCGGGGAGGGCGATGTAGGTGACGATTTCTTCGCGAACGCTCTCGATGCGGTAGTCGTAGAAGGAGCCAGGCGGCGTGAATGTGGACCCAGCGGAGGCTGGGCCGAAGCTGATTTCGAATTGGGCTTGTGGGATGGTTCCCATCAAGTCAAGGGGCCCAAAGACCCCCGGGACCACGACGGGTTCGGAGCCGAACTCTGGCCCCGCTTCCACGATGGTCAAAGTTTGGCCCTCGCGGGCGCCTTCCAATTTGGATTCGAAGGAAGTTCCGAAGCCGAATTTGTCTTGCCCGATGACGAATTCGTACGCCGTGGCCGCGGTGATCAGGGCACCCGTTTCGGCGTCGTACACGGTCACTTCGCCGTACACGGTGTCGGGGATTTTTTCGAGTCCAAGGCAGCCGCTGAAGGCGAGCATGGAGATGAGGAGGATGGGTTTGAGATTCATGGCAATTTCCTCTGGAGGAACGATTCAAGTCGGTCGAAGGCGGTTTCCAATATGTTCATTTCGGGCAGGATGACGATGCGGAAGTGGTCTTTGCCGTAGGTTTTGTCGAATCCACTGCCGTGGACGGTGAGCACTTTCTCTTCTTGGAGGAAGTCCAGAACGAATTCCTTGTCTGTTTTCCAGGGCCCTTTTCCTTCGGCCATGAAGTCCAATTTGGGGAACGCGTAGTAGGCGCCGTCCGGTTTGGCGCTGCTGAGGCCTTCGATTTCGTTGAGGCGCTTGACGGCGAGGTCGCGGCGAGGCCGGAGTGCTTCGTTCATGGCGGCAATGTGTTCTTGTGAGCCGTTCAGGGCCACGGCGGCTGCCTTTTGCGCGATGCTACTGGCACAAATGCGGTTGCGGGCCACCTTCAGGCAGCCTTCCTTGATTTGGTCCAGGCTCCCGGTGGGGTTGTTGAACATGGCGTGCCCAAGTCGCCAGCCGGGTGCGAGGTACACTTTGCTCATGCCGTTCAGGGTCACCATGGGGACGTCGGGGGCGACGGAAACACTTGCCACTTGTTGCCCGTCGAAGGTCATGTCGTCGTAGATTTCGTCGCTGATGAGGAACATTTGGTCCTGGTGTTCCCCCACGAGGTCAGCGAGTTCTTTGACGATTTTCTCCGAGTACAATGCGCCGGTGGGATTGTTGGGATTGATGAGGCTCACGGCCTTGGTTTTGGGCGTGATTTTCTTGCGAAGGTCATCGATGTCTGGTTGCCAGTCCTCTTCTTCCACGGTGCGGTAGCCGACGGGGGTTCCGCCGAAGTACTTCACAAGGGATTCGTACGGCGGGTAGGTGGGTCCGGGAATCAGCACTTCTTCCCCTGGCAGGACCGCGGAGCCGAGGAGCATTTGCAGCACTTCGCTGACGCCTGTTCCTACGAGGATGTCTTCTGGCGCGTAGGAGGCGTTGTTGCGGCGCCGTTCCCGGTTGATGATGGCGTCCACCAATTCGGGGTCCCCTTCACTGGCGCTGTAGCCGTTGAAGCCGGCTCGCGCGGCGTCCGCCATGGCCTCAATCATGTGTTGTGGCGGCTGGAAACCGTACGGGATGGGGTCGCCAATGTTCAGTTTGAGAACTTCGTGGCCTTGCTTTTCAAGGGCGCGCGCGGGGATGACCACGTCACGAATGGCGTACTCCACGCCGAGGCTGCGAGGGGATGCCTCCAGAACCATGCTTGCGCCGAGGCGAATTGGGCCTTAACCTTGGTGCAGTGCGTCGATTTGCGCGGTGATGTACAAATCGCCAACCCATGCCCCGTAACTCCATGCGTCTTCGGGTACGCGGAAGCTGACCACGCCGCCAACGGGCATCCCAAGAAGCGCCTCGTGGGCGATGGGGGCCATGCCACGAACAGCTCCGGGCAGTTTTTCCATGCCGTCGGGCGCGTCCCCCTCTTGCAGGTAATAGACGGCGTCGGGGAGCTGCTGGAACCCTGTGGCTTCCCATGGGACCCGTTCCAGGGTGGCGGTTTTGTTGAGGGTGCTTGCTTGCACTTCTGCTTGGTCGGTGAAGGCGAACAGGGTTACATCGACGCCCACGTAGCTTGCGCCATAGCGGGGGCCGGGTTCTGCTTTCTGGACCACGAGGCCATCCAAGGCGTCGCCGGGTTGCACTTGCAACCATCCGAGGGCGGTGTTTCCGAAATGCTCCACTTGCCAGTCCACGTTGGAGTTGGGGGGCGTTCCGCCCTTGGCCCAAATGACGGTGACGTTGGTGGGCCCGTCCAGGTACACTTCAGGGAATGGGTGGACGAATGGTTCGGAGTCGGGCGCGGCTCCGCAACCGGCAAAGGCCAACGCGACCAGGGCGGCAACGAGGGGGAGTTTCATTCCGGTTTCCCGCCGACAGTGGCGCTCACGTCGTCCGCGTCCGCGGTGGTGCCGGGCGTGAGGTCCTTGATTTTCCGCACGGGGATGCCTCCGTACACGGCGTTGCCGGCCAAGTGGGTTCCCTTTGGGATGAGGCTCATGGCGCCCACGTGGCAATTGTCTTCCATGGTGACGCCGGGGAACACGCTGGTGTATTGCCCCACCGTGCATTTGTTGCCGATCTTGATGGGGGCTCGCACCAAAGTGCCTTTTTCGCCCACGTGGCCGAGGATGCTTGCGTTTGCGCCGATGACGGTGTCGTCGCCAATTTCAACGATGTCCAAGTCGTACAGGTGCTGGGTGTTGACGACGCTTCGTTTGCCAATTTTTGCACCCATCAT
>JBMZMP010000041.1:0-10819 GCA_049619235.1 Thermoplasmatota archaeon | reverse complement strand
AGACCGTCGCGGCTTGCCACGTTGTGGTTTCCACCGATGTGTTCGAAGCTGACGGTGGAGCCGGCGGGGACCACGAAGTTGGCGGGGACGAAGGTGTTGGCGGCGGTCATTTTGATGACGTATTCGCCGGCGTCGTTTTGGTCGGGCGTGACGAAGTCAGAGTCGCCACCGGTGCAGCCTGCAAGGGCGAGCGCAATCATGGACACTGCGATGAGCGTTTTCATGGGCGTGGCCATGCGCTCCGTATTTTAGCGACTTGGGTGGTGGCAAACTTGTGTCCGCGGCGGTTCCCATTCATGACAATCACTTCCACTGCAAGCCGGACGGCTGGAAGGGGCTGCAGGCGATTCGCGAGTTCAAGGCGGCCGGGGGCACCAGCATCGCCCACGTGCGGCTCCCGAGCTACCCCACCACGGTGGAGCAATTCGTGGAGACGTGCCGTGATCACATTGCGTTTGGGGAAAAGATTCGCGCGGAGGGCATCGCCGTCCACGCGGCCATCGGGCCCTACCCGTTGGAGCCTCTGAAGCTCGCCGAGCGGGAGGGTTGGGATGCGGCAATGGATTTTGGTCGAGCTTGTTTTGATGCCTGCGTGCCTTTCTTTGAGGAAGGGCAGGCGGTTTGCATGGGGGAAATTGGGCGGCCCCATTTTGAAGTGGACGAACAAGCCTGGGCCCGTTCCAATGAACTTCTTGAGTACGGCTTGGGTGTCGCCAAGGACGCAGGGGTCCCAGCCATGCTCCACACGGAACACTCCGAACCGGACACCATGCTGGAATTTGCACAAATGGCGGATCGCGCCGGCCTTGCTCGCGACCGGGTCATCAAGCACTACTGCGGGCCCCTTGTGGGGGCCGAAGAAAACCACGGGCTCTTGCCAAGCGTCATTGCAGGCCGCAGCAACATCCGCAAGGCACTCGCAAAAGGCGACCGGTTCCTGCTTGAGACCGATTACATTGACGAGCCCACCAGGCCCAACGTGGTCATGCCGTGCGACACGGTCCCGAAACGGATTCTCGGCCTCATGCAAAACGGGGAACTCTCGGAATCCGTGGCGTGGAAAATCGGCGACGAACTGCCTCGTTCACTTTACGGCTGAAGTCGCTTCTTGAGGTGGTAGGGCAGGCGGCGGCGCTCCTCAGTGATTTCATCCGCCTCCAGCAAGCACGCCAAACGGTCCTCGTGGTACAGTGCCCACAACTTGGCTTCCCGCGCGGGGCCGCCTTCGCCCCGTTCCAAGCTCTGGTACGCATGGAATCGACGAACCACTGCATCCACTGGCATTCCAAGCACGTTTGCGATGCGTTGCCGCTCCATGTCTCGGGGCATGCCATGCTCGAAGTAGGCTGCCAGCACCAGTACGCTGTCCTGGCGGTTCCACGAGCGGGGGCTACGGCGCGTCATCTCGAAGTGCTTGGACGAAGGCCGCGCCCAAAACACCTGCGGGCAAAGCGAACATGGCAACTCCGAACATGGCAACCACGCCGGCGACGAATTGCCCCATGCCAGTGACTGGGGTGGCGTCCCCGTAGCCAACCGTGCTGAGAGTCACGACGCCCCACCACATGGCTGCCGGGATGGATCCAAACACGTCCGGTTGCGCTTCTCGTTCAAGGAAATACATGGCGGTGGACGACACAAACAGCACGGACATTTCCGCGATGAAGATGGCCCAGAGTTCCCGCCGGTGCCGGTTCACCACCGCGAACAAAGTTTGCAAGGCGCGCGAGTACCTTGCGATTTTGAAAATGACAAACACAGGGAACAAGTGGGCAAGCAATTCGGCGCCTTCCCAGACCGATGCAACCGCAAGGGGCACCAAGAGGAACAACAGGATGAAGCCATCAATGGCCCCGAGGGGGGTGCAGAGGTACGCGCGGCGGCTTTCGAATCCGACGGGGGCGGTCCACAGCCTGGCTGCAAATTCTGCCGCGAAGAACCAGACGCCTGCAATCAAAATGGCCACGGGGATGGCGGCGGGCACCCAATCGGTGCTTTGCACGACCAGTGCGGCCAGGGTCAGCAGCATCACGGTTACGGTGGCAGCGCTTGCAAAACGGCTCCAGCGGGGCCCGTCTTTGCCGGGTTGCAATGCGTGGAACAGGTCTTGTTGGAACGCCACGAGTCGGCAAACCCCGGTGTCAATATGAACGGACTCCCCGCGATTCGAACACGAGTCCCTGGTTCCGAAGACCAGGAGGATATCCAGACTACCCTAGGAGTCCATGAGGGGGCGAGTGTGGCCAGAGGACCAGGGGATGCCTTTGTCGGCCCGGAGGGTCGGCGGAGGCAGTGAACCCGAAGGGTGAACGGACCTCGAGTCGCAAAGCGGCTTGAGGGATCCAGGCTACCTTAGGAGTCCATGGGTGGAAAAAGGAAGGAAAAGGGGTTTGCAGGGAAGATTATTCTTCGCTGTCGTCGCTGATTTCGACTGCTTCTTCTTCGCTGTCGTCGTCAACGGGGACGGCTTCCTCTTCTTCCTTGAAGATGGGGGTTTCGTCCATTTCGATGCTGGGTGCCTTCAGCACTTCCGTCTTGGCCACTTCGACGCGGCGGACGGGGTGGATCTTGCGGGCTTCCTTGTAGATGCGGCTGGTGAGGTCGCCGACGAGGATTTCTGCGAGGAATCCGCTGAGGGTGTTGTTGGCTGCGCAGGTTTCCAGTTCGCTGAGCATCAAGGCGCGGATGGCTTGGGCTTGCGTGGTTTGGGCGCGGCGGTCGGTGATTGCGAAGGGCTTGACGCGGATGCGGCTGCCGTCTTTGGTCTTGAGGTCGAAGACGGCGCTGATCTTGGTGGCTCCGCGGCGGGTGAGGCGGCGGACGTAGTCGCTGGTCATGGTGTGGCCGGCGAAGACGGTTTTTGCGTTGGTGTCGAGCACTTCGTCCACCTTGAAGGTGAGTTTGATGTGCATTTGCTTCATGTCGCCGGTGAGCTCTTGGAGGGTGGTCTCGATTTGGCGGCCTTGGAGCTTTTCGGGTTCGTCGGCGAGGGTTTCACCGAGGATTTTGTTGCTGAATGCGGCGGGTGCGCTGACCTTGTACCATTTCTTGGACTTCCATTTGTCCTTGACACGGCGGGCGGCTGCACGGGAACGGGCTAGGGCCATACTTCGGCCGACAAACAGGTTGTATTTGAATCAGGGGGCTGGCAGGTTGGCTTGGTTCTCCTGCGCATCACTGGGAAACCCTTTTTGTCACCAATTTGTGACAAACCTGTGTTTGCAGGCAACCCACTCCTCACCTTCCTTGGACGAAAGGGCCGGGGTGCCGTGCTCGATGCCCTCTTGGAACCGCAAGCCCGGAACCGCAATTGGACCTTGCGGGAACTGGCACGGGCCGCCGGAGTCCACGCCATGGCAGCCAAGCGGGCCGTGGCGGAACTGGAAGTGCTTGGCGTGGTGGAACAGTTTCGCCCCGGCCGCTCCATGGTCATCGCATTGCAACAAACCAGCGCCGCCGCAAAGGCACTCGCCGCGTTCAACCCGCCTCAACTGTGGCAAGAATCGGTTCGCACCTTCGCCGCAGCCTACCAAGGCCCAGGTTCCCTCGTGCAGTACCGGCGGCCACTGGACCGCGCAGACGACCCCCTTTGCCCAGCACGCATCGCCATCCTCACCCGGCAAGACGCATGGGACCAATTGGATGCAGGGCTCGACGCCGTCGCCGCAGCAGGATGGCCGCGGCCGGACGTGATTGTGGTTGCAAGAGAAGAGTTGGAAGGAGACGAAGAAGGGGCAGCGATTCTTGCCGGCGAACCTATAGGAACGTCGTGAAGAGGAAGTACACGCCAAAGCCGAAGGCCACGAGGATGGCAATCTTCAGCACGGTGAAGGCGGTCTTGAGGACGAATCGAAGAATCAGGATGCCGAGAATCAACAAGCCGATTGCTACGAGGAACGGAATGGTTTCGAATGCCATTATTTCAGATGCCTCCACAACTTCTTGGTATTAACCCGGTACAGCCACGTGTTCGGGTTTGCGGTTTCCTTTGCGCGGATGCCGAGGATGTGGTCGTTGTGGCTGCAAAACTCTCGCAGGTTGGCAACCAGTTCCGGTTCCTGATCCTGCAAAAGCGCCAGCACTTCCTCGTCGTACGTGTCATAGTGGAACGGGAACGTGATGCCGGTGCTGATGACCTTGATCGTGCCCTTGCCCTTGAGCCCAGTCACAGTGACCAGCTCGCCCGTCATTTCACGGTGCGCCCCTTCCACCCCGGTCGGGTTCGGGAACCACTTGTTGCACTGGGTGCAGAGCAATTCCTGCACTTGATCCAGGCCTTCCACGTCCTGGTGGTCCTCGAGGACCTTCACGAGGATGCCGTCTTTGTACGCCATGAACATGTCTGTGCTGGCGCAGTGGGCACAAGAGTACACGATTCGCCGACCGTGCCTGGGGGTTTGAGGGTTTGCTTGAAATCGCCTCCCCAACTGGGTCCCTTGTGTTCCCGCCCTTCGACCACGCCAAGTTCCTCGGCGACGCCTGGAAAGGCCAAACGCCCAAGTGGAACCTCGGAAGCAGCGGCTTCCACGGCGGCAGCTGGGAGGGCCGCGGGCTCGGTCCGGCACCGGACCTGGCAAAGGCGGACCCGGCGGAATTGAACATGGTCGCCCAACCCGCCGTCATGGAGGCGCTGGCAGCGCACCTGGATCTCCCAGCCCACTGCGTGCTTCCCACCGCGGGCACCACCGCAGCCAACACCGCAGTCCTCCTCGCCCACCAAGGCCGAGTCCTCTGTGAACGACCATACTACGCCCCCATCCCTGCCCTGGCCAAAGGGCTTGGCAGCCCGGTTGATTGGCTGGGCGACTGGACCGCCGAAGGAGTCGCCGCCGGCTTGCAACCGGACACGAAACTCGTGGTCTTCTCCAGCCCAAACAACCCAACCGGGGCATCGATTCCGGCACAGGAATGGGTCCGCATCGCGGAAGCCGCCGCCGAAGTGGGCGCGATGGTGCTGGTGGACCAAGTGTTTGGCGATCTCACCGAGCCAACCGTGGCGGGCCTCCACCCCAACTTGGTCAGCACAAGCGGGCTCAACAAAGCATGGGGCCTCGCATCGGCCCGGTTTGGATGGGTTGCGGCCAGTGCCGAGCACGTGGAAACCTACGGCAACATCCACCGCTACGCGGCGCTCGCGCCGTCACCCGTTGGGGAACACATCGCGCTTCGGGTGCTGCCGCAAAAAGAGCGATGCAAGCAGCAACTGCTCGAACACCTCCGCGCCGCGCATGGACACTACAACGCGTTCGCCGAGCGGAACGGATTCCCACCCGCCACAGGCATCACCGCCTTTCCGTACGTGGGTGGAAACACCGTCGCAAAAGCAAAACAATGGCGCAAAGAAGGGTTGCTGGTGGTCCCCGGTGAATTCTTTGGCGTCGCCGGCCACATTCGCATCGGTCTCGGAGGCAGCGGCCTCGAGGAGAGCCTGAAACGGCTCGAAACCCACCTGCCATAAGGTCAAAAACCACCACCAAAATCCCTCCGCATGGTTGCAGAAACACGCACCGGACATTTTGGCTCCGGCGCCATGATTGCAGCAGGCCTCAGTGTGCTTGCTTTGATTGCCATCCTCGCAGTGCCCTTCGGCGTGCTCGCCCCTGAAGACGGCGACGCGGTGACGGTTGGATACAAGGAAGCCGACACGTTTGAAGTCAGCAACCTCGGTGACCTGAACCTCATGATTACCGGCATCGGCCTCGCCCTCGCCGGCAGCGTCATCCTGTTCGCGCTCAACTTCGCCAAACTCCCCGTGCGTCCGCTCCGCGTCTTTGGATGGACCGCAGCCATTCTCCTCACCACAGGCGCCTTCCTCGCCCTCATCACCAGCGCCCTCTGGGTGGGTGGTGGCATGGCGGACGGCTACGTTGCCGGCGAAGAAGCCCCCGAAGAACCCGCCCCCGAAGGCATCTACGCAGGCGGCCTCACCGGACTCATCCAAACCGCCGTGTACGACCCCGCAACCGAAGGCACGTTCTGGCTCGTGAGCCCCGTCATCGTGTTCCTAGCATCGGCCGTCCTCTTGTACAAGGGCCTTGGCTACAACCGCAGCCTCGCACCCAAGGAACAACGAGAACGCATCGGGCAATACAACAAGTACGCCCTCACAGGCGCCTTCGTCATCGTGGCCGCGTTCCTCGTCCCTTGGTCCGCTGCGGAATTCGCAGTCGGCGGCGGCGACACCGACACCACGTACTTTGCAGCGCAATCCATCCTCCATGGTGCTGAAATCACCACCGGCGCTGGCAGCATCTGGGGCAACCTCGACTACGTCTTTGGCACCTTCGTCCTCTCCGGCATGGTGCTCCTCGGAGTCGCCGTCCTCTCCGGCATCATGGGCCTCGCCAACGCAGGCAGCAAAAGCAACGTCCTCATGGCACCCGCCCTCTTCTTCGGACTCTGGAACGTGAGCGCCTTTGGCGCCTCCTGGATCAACGGCTGGGTCCCATCCGAAGCCGCCGAAGCCGCAGCAGAATGGAGCCCCGCGTACTTCCAATTCGCCGTCCTGCTGCCCCTTGGACTCATGATGTTCCAAATGGTCACACACGTCATGACCCTCAAGCAAAACAGCAACTTCGGCAACGTGGAACCGGTCAGTTTCGACTGAGACACCGGCCCGCTTCGACTGAACGCTTTTCTTACCCCCCCTTCTCCCCTCTTTTGTGTCCGAAATTTGGAACATTCACGCACGCGAAGTCCTCGACAGCCGCGGAAACCCCACGGTGGAAGTTGAGGTCCAAACGGACAACGTCATGGGCCGCGCCATCGTGCCAAGTGGCGCAAGCACCGGCACCCACGAAGCCGTAGAACTCCGCGACGGCGGCGACCGCTACATGGGCAAAGGCGTCCTGCAAGCGGTGAAGAACGTCAATGAAATCCTCAGCGCCGAACTGGACGGATTCGACGCGTTTGACCAACGGGGCCTCGACATGACCATGATGGAATTGGACGGCACCCCAAACAAGGGCAACCTTGGAGCCAACGCAATCCTCGGCGTCAGCCTCGCAACCGCGCGCGCCGCAGCCGCGGAACTGCAAGTGCCCCTGCACCAATACCTCGGCGGCGTGCAAGGCAACGTCCTCCCAGTCCCCCTCATGAACATCCTGAACGGGGGCGAACACGCCGACAACAACGTCAGCATCCAAGAATTCATGATTGCACCCGTGGGCACGGACTCCTTCAAGGAAGCCCTCCGCATGGGCACCGAAGTGTACCACCACCTCAAGGCCGGGCTCAAAGCAGACGGCCTCAACACCGCCGTCGGGGACGAAGGCGGATTCGCACCCAACCTCCCCAGCAACGTGGCCGCCCTCGAATACATCGAGAAAGCCATCGGCACCGCCGGCTACGAACTCGGCAGCGACTTCCTCCTCGCCCTCGACGTAGCCAGCACCGAGTTCCACGACAACGGCAACTACGACTTCGGCGTGGACGGCGTCAAAACCATGGAACAAACCGTGGATTTCTACGAAGAAATGTGCGACCGCTTCCCCATTGCCTCCATCGAGGACGGCATGAGCGAAGACGACCACGCCGGTTGGAAACTGCAAACCCAACGCCTCGGCAAGCGCTGCCAACTCGTCGGCGACGACTTGTTCGTCACCAACACCGACCGCGTCCGTGAAGGCATCGCGAACGGCGAAGCCAACAGCCTCCTGGTCAAGGTCAACCAAATCGGCACCCTCACCGAAACCCTCGACGTCATGCGCATGTGCGAAGAAGCGGGCTACACCAACGTGGTCAGCCACCGCAGCGGCGAAACCGAAGACAGCACCATCAGCCACATCGCCGTCGCCACCAACGCAGGCCAAATCAAAACCGGCGCCCCCGCCCGCAGCGACCGCATCGCCAAGTACAACGAACTCCTTCGCATCGAAGAAGGACTCGGGGAAGCAGCGCGGTACCGTGGAAAAGACGTGTACGGGTTTCTGTAATGGCGTACGTTGGATTCCTAAGCGAAACTGACCGGAATAACCCCAACCGTTGGGGGCGCTTCACTGAAAAAGGAGCCCTAAACTTCTCGAATGGAATTCAGTTCAATGGGAACTCAATGAGCATTCGAATCCCAAGCGTGACTGCGGTTTCCTCCGTCCGTATGCGACAACCGAGGTTTTCGTTCATCGCGGGTGCGATGGTTTGTTGTTTTTTGATTCTCGGAGCCATGTTGGTCGCCGCCACGGAAGGCATTCCCTTGAATGCAAATTTTGCGCTAATCATTGGCGTTTACTGGCTCGCCATTGGACTCTTCTTCGGGCTGCTACTTTTCCTCGCCGAAAAAAATTGGAGAGTCGTCCAGGTTCAGGGAACCAACGATCAAGGTGAGGCTGGAACTTGGAACTTCATGGGTGTCGGAGAAAACCAACTGGACTTCATTCTCAAATTCAAAGACGCATGAACGCCCTGAACATCACGGACCTCCGCAAATCCTACGGCGAGCTTCAGGCCATAGATGGCCTCGATCTTGAAGTGGAGGAAGGCGCATTCTTCGGTCTTCTTGGGCCAAATGGTGCCGGAAAAACGACAACCATTGGCACCATTAGTGGCTTGGTTCGCCCAACGGCGGGCCGCGTGGAGATTTTTGGCGTAGATGCGTGGCGTGAACCGGCCAAGGCCCGTTCCATGGTCGGGCTCTGCGCGCAGGAACCCAACTTCGACGATTTCTTGGGCCTCGAGCAAATCCTGGCCTACTCCGCCGGGTACTACGGTGTGCCGTTTGCCACGGGGCTCGAGAAGGCCCGGACGCTCCTGAAACGGTTTGGGCTGTACGAGAAACGCAAGCAACGCACCAGCACCCTCAGCGGCGGCATGAAACGACGCTTGCTGTTGGCGCGCGCCTTGATGCACGATCCAAAACTCCTGATTCTTGATGAACCCACGGCGGGCGTGGACGTGGAATTGCGTCGCAGTTTGTGGGAAGAAGTGCAGCGCCTCAACGACGAAGGCATGACCATTCTCCTGACCACTCACTACCTCGAAGAGGCGGAGGCGTTGTGCGATGACGTGGCGGTGATTGACGCTGGCCGGATGATTGAGCGAGGCCACCCGGACGCGCTTCGCAGTCGGTACGGCTCTAAGCGGGTCCGGCTCACTACGGACGCGACCATCGACGCGACGGGCATCGGTTTCGAATTGGATGGCAAGGGCCGATGGGTCCGCGAGGCCCCCGACGCGCCTGACAAGCTGCACGAGCTTCTCGCCATCGTCAATCAGGCAGGTGGCACCGTTGAAGACTTGGACGTCAGCAACAGTCGTCTCGAGGACGTGTTTGTCAAACTCACCACGAAGGAGGGCAAATGACCTCTGGGACGTGGATGCTCTTTCGGCGCGAAACGGCCCGTTACTTCAACGTCTGGATGCAGACCATCATCCCACCCATCGTCAGCGCCGCCCTGTTCTTGTTCGTGTTCGGGCACGCCCTCGGCGGACGCATCGGCACCTTTGGCGACGTTCCATACCTCACGTTCCTGGCACCGGGGCTCCTGATTCAAGGCGCCTTGACCGCTGCGTACAGCAACACGAGCAGCAGCCTCTTCGATGCCCGCCGCGCCGGCTACATTGATGACGTGCTCACGTCGCCCCTGAAGGATTGGCAAATCCTTGTGGCATACGTCAGTGCCGCCGTGGGGCGGGCCCTCATCGTGGGCTTCACCACGCTTCTCATCGCCCTTCCTGTGGGTGGTGGCTGGGACATCAACTGGCCGCTGTTTGCCTTGGTCTTGTTGCTCACCAACACTGCGTTCGCGCTCATTGGCATGTACGTGGGGTTGCAGGCGACCCGTTGGGACCACGTCCTGGTTCCCGTTGGCTTCGTCCTGACGCCATTGACCTTCCTTGGCGGCGTGTTCTACCCGGTCTCCTTGCTGCCGCCGGATTTGGCAGCCGCAAGCAAATGGAACCCCATCCTCTACGTGGTCGATTTGACCCGGGCCGGGCTCCTCGGTATCCACGACTTGCCCATCGGCTCCAGCCTCGCAGTGCTCGGCGCGTTCACGGTCGTTTTGGCCGTGCTCGTATACCGCAAATGGACCACCAGCCCGAAACTCCGGGGCTGAACGAGACAACGCCTATCAACCTGAGGCGCGACGCCCCTGCATGAAGCAATGGTTCCTCATCACCCTCTTTGGGCTCCTGGCCCTCTCCGGATGCTTGGACAACGACAGCAACGGTGACACAACCCCCAATGGGGAAGCCACCGGGAACGGGTACCCTGGGGGAGCATTCCTTGCCCAATTGGGCCGCGTCAGTGACGCGGAAGGCGGCGGCGAACCCAGCCTCGGAGTCACCCCGGACGGCGTCTGGTACACCAACATCTTCAGCAACGTGTACCGCAGCACCGACGACGGAGCCACTTGGGAAAACCTCGGCGACCCCAACCCAGGCATCCCCAACAACGACCCAGATCTCGCCGTGGACATGGATGGAGTGATCTGGGAAAGCCGCCTCTACGCCCTCGTCTGCAACGCAGTGAGCGTCAGCCAAGATGGCGGCGACTCCTGGACGAACAGCCAAGCCGTGTGCAACCTCCCCGTGGGGGACCGGCAATACGTGGTGCCAACCCGAGACTGTGAGGCGTTCCTGTACTGGCACCAAGTGCCCACCTTCTACCAAACCGTCATGCGCACCACCGACTGCGGCAACACCTGGCTCCCAACCGGCCCCGCGGAACTCCCGGATGGACACCTGCTTGTCACCGAAGGCAGCAGCTGGGGCGGCGGCGGCTTCTACAACCAAGTCACCGACTCCACGTTCATCACGTACACCCGCAGCCCCGGCATCGTTGCAACCACCCAAGAAGCCCCCGGCTTCAGTGTCACGAGGG
>JBMZMP010000040.1:0-10942 GCA_049619235.1 Thermoplasmatota archaeon | reverse complement strand
GCGGATTGGAAGATCTGGATGGAGCGGCTTGCTCCGTTTCATGACTTGGATCACACGGCCCGCGTGAAGAAGGTCAATGAGCTGTGGCCGGATGTGTCGTTTTGGTGGCAGCAGACCCTTGCTGTGGAGTATGAGCGGCAGCATGGTTTGCGCTTGGTGGGGCAGTCCTGCGCGGGGGATTTCCAAGTGACTTGCAGCAAGACGGTGCCTTGGTCCCGGACCCAGTGCTTCGACGCGGTGTTGTCCACGCCGTTTCTTGGGCCGGCGAAGTGGGAAGTGGGCGCGCAGTGGAACATTGGCGACGTCGCGGTGGAGGTGCGCCGAGTTGACAACGAAGTGATTCGTTGGTTCTGGTTCGACGAGGACGGCAAGTCCACTGTGACCGTGGATTTCTGGCCCAACAAGTCTGGTGACAAAATGCAGATTCGATTCATGCACGCGGGCCTCGCTTCCCAAGAGGCACGCACCAAATACCGCGCACACTGGAAGGAAGCATTGGAGGCGATTTGTGTACCATGATTCCGTTGCCTTCGAGGGCCGCGACTTGGCGGTTCTCGAGGAGGTTCGCAAGCGCTGCCTCGCCTACCCGGAAACAGTGGAAGTGGAGCAGTTTGGCCACCCGTGGTTCAAAGCAGGAAAGAGGCCGTTTTGCATCGTGAGCTGCCGGCCCGCATTGACCATTGCATTCACTGCTGACAAGATGGACCAGGCGGCCATTTGCCAAATGGACCACTTCCGCCCCACGCCCTACATGCACCAGCACGGTTGGGTGACGTACGACGTGCCCGACGACGTGGATTGGGATTTGGTTGGGGAATTGTTGGAAAGCGGCTACCGGAAGGTGGCGCTTGCTCGGATGATCAAAAAGTTGGAAGAATAAGGGGGAAAGGGACGGTCCGTCTTAGATTTCGAGAATGCGTTGGCACTCGACCAATACTTTGGTCTCGTCTGGCATGTACCAGTGTTCACGAGCCAGGAGTGGCGTGTGAACATCAGGTGCGCAGACCAGGCCAACTGGAGCCTCCAACGAATCCCATGCGTCTTCGTTGATGCGGCGGGTGATTTCGCTGCCCCATCCGCCGGAGCGGGGTGCTTCTTGCACGATGACGCAGCGGCCGGTTTTCTTGACGGAGGCGATGATGGTTTCGCTGTCCATTGGGCTGACGGTTTGCAAGTCGAGGAGTTCGACGCTGACGCCTTGTTCTTCGAGGGTCGCGACTGCTTTCTCGGTGAAGTAGCGCATGGCACCCCAGGTGACGACGGTGAGGTCGGTTCCTTCTTGGACCACTTCGGTCTTGCGGAGTTCTGCCACTTCTTCTTCGACAGGGATGGCTTCACGGTACTTGCGGTAGAGGAACTTGGGTTCCATGAAGATGACTGGTTCGTCGCTGCGGATGGCGGCCTTCAGGAGGCTGCGGGCGTTGCGGGGGGTGCTTGGCATGACCACGGTGAGGCCGGGGGTGTGGGCGAAGTAGGCTTCGCGGGATTCACTGTGGTGCTCGAGGGCGCGGACACCGGCTCCATAGGGCATGTGGATGACCATGGGGAGCTTGTGGCGGCCGTTGGTGCGCTTGAGCATGCGGCCCATGTGGCTTTCGTAGTGGTGGAAGGCTTGGTAGCAGAAGCCACTGAATTGCATTTCACCAATGGGGCGGTAGCCTGCCATGGCGAGGCCGGTGCTGGCGCCTGCGATGCCCATTTCGGCGATGGGGGTGTCGACGACGCGGTGTTCGCCGTGTTTGTCCATGAGGCCGTCGGTAAGGCGGAAGATGCCACCGTCGCGTCCCACGTCTTCGCCCATGATGAGCACTTTGGGGTCGCGAGTCATTTCTTCGTCGAAGGCCATGTTCATGGCTTCGATGAGGTTCAGTTCGACCATGCCGGTTTCGGCCATTTGGTCGGTTTGCTTGTCGGCTTGGACTTGCCAACTGGGTTGGCTGAAGAACGGGTTTTCCTTTTCGGCAACTTGGTGCATATCAGTGGCCTCCTTCTGGCAAGCCGTGCGTGTCGAAGTGGGCCATCATTTCCTTGCGTTGGCGGGCGAGGTATGGTGGTTCGTCGATGTACGCATTGGCGAACATGTAGTCGGGGGTGGAGAGTTCCTTCTTGCGGATTTCGAAGCGTTCGATGGCGTCATCGATGGTTTGCTTGACTTCGGCTTGGAGGTCTTCTTCCATGTCGTCGTTCCAGAGTTTCTTGGCGACGAGGTACTTGTGGAATCGAGTGATTGGGTCCTTGGCAATCCAGGACTCTTCTTCTTCCTTGGAGCGGTACTTCTTGGGGTCGTCCGCGGTGGTGTGGACGTTCATGCGGTACGTGACCAGTTCGAGGAGCATGCTCTTGCCTTTGCGGGCTGCGGCCACGGCTTTGCGTGCGGCGTAGATGACGGCGAGGATGTCGTTGCCGTCCACTTGCATGCCTTCGAGTCCGTAGGCGATGGCTTTCTGGGCAATCGTTTGGGAGCGGGTTTGCTTTTCCCGGGGGACGCTGATGGCCCATTGGTTGTTTTGGATGACGAAGACGACGCCGATGTCCATGGCGCCGGCCATGTTGATGGCTTCGTGGAAGTCTCCTTCACTGGTGGATCCGTCGCCGCCGTAGGTGATGGCGATGTTCTTGGTGCCGTTCAGTTTTTCGCCCCAGCTGCAGCCGAGGGCGTGGGTGTATTGGGTGCCGATGGGGATGCAAATGGGGGTTGCTTTGAGGTCATCGGGGATGTTCATGCCTTCTTCGAAGCCAGCACAGTAGAGCAGGTCGTCGGTGAGGTCGGCGCCGAGCCAGATGTTGCAGACGCTTTCGCGGAAGGCTGGGCAGAACCAGTCGTCCTTGGTGATTTGGCTGATGGTTCCGGCTTGGCACGCTTCTTGGCCGTGTGCTGGGGCGAAGGTGCCGATGCGGCCTTGGCGTTGCAGTTTGAGGCGGCGGTGGTCGAATTCGCGGCTCAGGACCATGGTGCGGTAGAGCTTGAGGAGGGTCTCGTCGTCCACTTTGGGTTCGAGCTTTTTGTCGACTTTCCCGTTTTCGTCGAGGATGCTCACGTACGGGATTTCTTGGGTTGCGTAGGCTGTCGTAATCGGCATGATGGGTCACCAACGTTCACACTAAGGCGTTCGGTTGTAGCGGATTCGCCCACATGGGACCCCTTCTTAAAGACAATCCAAAGAGTCTGCGCAGACTCGAACATGTTCAGTTTTCAGGGCCTAAGTTCGGTATTTTTGCCGAAAACCAGTGATTTTCATTGTACAGAATTGAGGAGTTTGTGGGCATTCTGGCGCAGAATTGCATCCTGCATCTTCGCAGGGTAGCCAAGTGCTTGGAACGCTTGCACGTTTTTGGCTGGCGACGGGACGCCTGGACCAGGCCAATCGGTGCCCCAAAGGACGCGGTCTTGGATGGATTCCAGTTCCGGGAAGTAGGTCGGAATCCGCGTGGGCGGGCAACCGGAGAGGTCCATCCATGCGTTGGGGTGTGCTTGCACCATGGCTTGCGCTTGCAGGGTGTCGCCGGGCCGTCCGCCGTGCGCCAGAATGACTTGCAATTTGGGGTGCGCGTCCAGAATTGGCTGCAAGAGTGCCGGGTCGGCGAATTGGTTGCAGGCGCCGGGGAATACGCTTGGGCCCGTGTGGACCATGACCGGCATTTGGCCTTCCGCTGCGGCCCAGAAATCGGCAAGCCGTGGGTCTTGCGGGGAAAGGCATTGGTGGACGGGGTGGAATTTTAGCAACGAAACGCCGCGACTGCGGAGATACGCAAGCGCTGCCTCGGCTGGTCCATCGTGGTTTGGGTCGTAGCCGCCAAGTGCCACGAGGCGGTCGCTTTCGGCGCAGAAATCCCATACCGCTTCCGCGTCCTCCCGGCCATACCCCATCGAGTCTTTGGCGTTGTAGGTGACAATCCACGCCTGTTCGATGCCCTCTCCGTCCAGGAATGAGAGGAACCGCTTCGCGTCCAATTTTCCATCCCACTCGGAGAACGCGGGGTGGCCGCGCAGTAACGCTTGCAACTCCGGCTTCATGCCATCGGTGCGAGGCAAATGCATGTGCGCGTCCACGACCATGTGGTGGGAGCCGGCAACGGGGCCAAAAGCGCAACGGTATTGCACGAAACCGAGGATGAGCCGTCGTGGGCATGACCATTGAACGCCGCACCCGCACCGTCCAAGCGGACCCATTTGCCCTGTTGCAAGAGCCCGATACGGGCCTATGGGACGACGGCGACTTGTCCATTTTTCAAGGGGTCGCCCTGGAAATCGTGGCGGAAGGACCCACACGTTTCCGTGACGTCCGGGCCATCGCGGAAGCCCTGGGTGCGCCTGACGCCGTGTTCTTCGGTGGATTCTCGTTCCAGGACGGGCCCCCCACGGAGCCTTGGACCCTCCCCAGTGCCCGCTTCATTCTGCCGGAACGCATCATCACGTGGCGCGACGGTGTCGCAAACGAAACCCGGTTCGAAGTGCACGGTGAACGAGTCGCCGCACCCACCACGGTGCAACCTGGCCCCAAGAACCCCTCCAGCAGCCGCAGCCATTGGCGCGACGCGGTGAAGGAGGCGCTGCAGGCCATCGAGGACGGCGACGCAACGAAGGTGGTCCTGAGTCGCTGCAAGCAAATCAGCCGCCAAGACCCCGTTGGCATGGTGGAAAAGCTTCGCGCCGCTGAGCCAGGCACCACGCGGTTCCTGTTCCGGCACGGGGAACACGCGTTCTACGGTGCCACCCCGGAAACGCTGGTCAAATTGGACGGCCGCGTCTGGACCCATGCCTTGGCGGGCACAAGTCCCACGGGCGACGACTCCTTGCTGCAAAGTCCAAAGGATCTCCTCGAACATGAGTTGGTGGTCACGTACCTCCGAGGGCGTTTGGAATCCGCCGGCGCCACGGGGCTCGAACAAGGCCGCCGGCGCCTCAAGACCCTGCGTCACGTGCAACACCTTGAAACCCCCATTGAAGCAGACGCCCGCGGCAAACATGTACTGGAGCTCGCCGAGGCACTGCACCCCACCCCCGCCGTGGGTGGACTTCCCCCGCGCCGAAGCGCCGAATTGATCCGCAGCCTCGAAGGCTACCCCCGCGGCTGGTACGCCGGCGCCGTCGGCTGGTTCGACGGCCGGGGCCGAGGCCAATTCAACGTGGCACTGCGTTGCGCACTCGCCACCCCAGACACCACGTGGTTGTTCGCCGGCGCAGGCATCGTTGCCGGTTCCGAACCGGACGCCGAATGGGAAGAAACGGAGCGGAAACTGGCCACGTTTGAGGAACTGCATGAACAGTAGCTTGGCAAGCCAGATTGTGAACGAATTGGCGCGCTTGTGCGAGCACGTAGTCATTTGTCCAGGCAGCCGCAGCACCCCATTGGCGCTGGCCGCTGCGCGCCACCCAGGCCTGCAAACCCATGTGGTCTTGGACGAACGTAGCGCCGGGTTTTTTGCACTCGGCATCGGAAAGCGCACAGGGCGACCCGCGTGCGTCATCACAACCAGTGGCACTGCAGTGGCCAACTTGCACCCGGCTGCGTGCGAAGCGCACCAAGCCATGGTGCCCATTGTGTTCCTCACCGCGGACCGGCCGCCCCGACTGCGGGACACGGGCGCGAACCAAACCATGGACCAACGGGGCCCGTTGCAACCGCATTTGCGCGCTGAATTCCAAGGCAACCCCGACTGGGCCGCCGTACACGAAGCCACGTACGGCGCGGTGCCGGGGCCAGTGCACATCAACCAACCGTTCGATGAGCCCCTCCTGGACGGCGAGTTTGCACTTGTCCCCCAAACCTTGGTGCCAAAACGGCCACTCGTGGTGGAGCACTTGGAGTTGGAGGGGAAGGGGTTCGTGTTTGCCGGGCCCAACGCGCCACCCATCGAAGCCCCCGTGCCGATCATACACGATGGCTTGGCGCAGGGCCGAACCGGAGACGTTGCAACGGATCTTCCAGAAGCGGATTGGGTTGTGCACATTGGCGGCGCACCCACCAACAAGGCCTGGAGCCAGCAACTCAATCGCCACCCCAACCGCATCCGCGTGGGGCGGCGTCAATGGGACGAAGCAGACCCCACTTGGGTGGATGCTGACGCGGTGACCATGGAAGCGTCTCCGTGGACCCTCAAACAGCAACCCCAACCACCAACAACGCCTGAGGGCGTGGCGCTCGCCAACATCGCGGGTGAATTGTTTGTGGGCAACAGTTTGGCGGTTCGGCAGTGGGACCGCGTCGGCAACCGGCGCGCGTGGGCCAACCGAGGCGTCAGCGGCATCGACGGCAACATTGCCACTGCCGCCGGCCTCAGTCTGGCCGGGCCCATCACCGCAGTCATTGGCGATTTGACGTTCCAGCACGACGTTGGCAGCCTTGCTTTGTGCAAGGGCCGAAACGTCCGCATCGTGGTACTGAACAACAACGGCGGCCGCATCTTTGAGCACCTGCCCGTCGCCAGCGAACCGGAGTTTGAGGAGCTGTTCGTCACGCCCCAGTGCTTCCGCGTGGAGGATGCGGCGAAGGCGTTTGGTTTGTCGTACCAAGCATGCGCCCCCGACCGGGTTGGCCTTGCCACCGCCCAAGTGGTGGAAGTGCGCATCGACCACCCTTGACCCCGTTGCTTTTGAATCACCCTTGTGTCCCCCCATCGTGGAATTCCTACCGTCCGAAGCCCAATGGGAAGAATCGAAAGCCTACAACGACATCACGTACCACAAATGGAACGGAATCGCGCGCATCGCCTTCAACCGTCCAGCCATCCGGAACGCGTTCCGGCCCGAGACGACGGACGAACTGATTGAAGCGTTCGAAGAAGCCTGGCACGACACCAGCATCGGCGTGGTCCTCTTCACCGGCAACGGCCCCAGCCCCAAGGACGGCAAGTGGGCCTTCTGCAGCGGCGGCGACCAATCCATCCGCGGCGACTCCGGCTACACCAGCCAAGACGGCAAAGCTCCGCGCCTGAATGTCCTGCGCTTGCAACGCATCATCCGCAGCATGCCCAAACCGGTCATTGCCCTCGTCGGCGGCTACGCCGTGGGCGGCGGACACGTCCTTCATGTCATGTGCGACCTCAGCATTGCAGCGGACAACGCCATTTTCCAACAAACTGGCCCCCGCGTCGGCAGCTTCGACGGCGGCTTTGGAAGCAGCCACTTGGCACGCCTTGTGGGCACCAAGAAGGCCCGTGAACTCTGGTACCTGTGCCGCCAATACAACGCCCAAGAAGCCCTCGACATGGGCCTCGTCAACACCGTGGTGCCCCTGCAAGAATTGGAAGCTGAGGGCGTCAAGTGGGCAACAGAAATCCTGCAACACAGCCCCCTCGCCATCCGCACCCTGAAGTCTGCCTTCAACGCGGACGAGGACGGCCAAGCAGGCATCCAGGAACTGGCTGGAAACGCCACATTGCTGTTCTACATGACCGAGGAAGGCCAAGAAGGTCGCAACGCGTACAACGAGAAGCGCAAACCGGACTACAACACCCGACAGTGGCTCCCTTGAGTTGGTTCAGCACGCTTCGAATCCGCACGCTCCCTGCCGCCGCGGCACCCGTTCTCGTGGGAACCGCCGTGGCACACGCAGCAGGTGGATTCGACGTGCTTCCTGCCCTCGCGGCCCTTGCCGGCGCATTGCTTTTGCAAATTGGCACCAACCTCGCCAACGACTACTACGACCACGTGAAAGGGGCCGACACCGCCGAGCGCGCGGGGCCAAAACGGGCCAGTGGCGACGCCATCGCCCCTCTCGCCGTGAAACGCGCCGCATTCACCGCATTCGGATTTGCCTTGCTCGTGGGCATCTACCTCGTGGCTCATGCAGGGTGGCCCGTACTGGTCATCGGCGTCGCGGGGCTCATCAGCGGCTGGGCCTACACCGGCGGCCCGTACCCACTTGCCTACAACGGCCTCGGCGACCTGTTTGCGTTCTTGTTCTTCGGCCCCGTCGCCGTCGCAGGAACCACGTTCGTTCAAACCGGCACGTGGGAATGGCAAGCCATTGGCTGGGGCGCCGCACTTGGCCTCATGACCACTGCCATCCTTGTGGTCAACAACCTCCGAGATCGCCCCACCGACGGACCCGTGGGCAAGCACACCCTTGCGGTTCGCTTCGGGGACCGGTTTAGCCAACTGCAATGGACCGCTTGCATGGCGGGAGCCTTTGCTGCCCCCTTCGCCATCGGCCACCTCACCCAGAACACGTGGCACCTCCTGCCTGTGGGTGCCCTGGTTGCCATCACACCCCCCGCGCGGCTCATTTGGGGCGACTTGGAGCCCCGGGCGCGAATGAACCCCGCCCTCGGCGGCACGGCGCGGGTGCTCCTGTTGTTCGCAGTGCTCGCAAGCGTGGGGCTGCTGCTTTGAGGCTCATTCCCTACACGCTGCCGCTCGCCCAACCCTATCGTTGGAGCAAAGGCACCCAGACCACGCGGTCGGGTGTTCTCGTGAACGTGCAAGGCGGCTGGGGCGAAATTGCGCCGCCACCTCACGTGGAATGTCCAAACTTGGTGGAAGAGGCGCGGAACCCGTTGTTTGACAACCGGGTTCGATGCGGTCATACCACGGCACAAGCGGACGCATTGGCCCGCGGCCTCGAGCTGTCCGTCGCCACGTACCTGCACGAAGAACGTGACGCGCCCCGACCACACGCCCGCGTGCAAGTGAACGCGCTCCTAACAAGCGACGCAGACATCCTCCAGGAAGCTAGGGATGCTTGGAGCCAAGGCATTCGCACATTCAAAATCAAAGTGGGCACCGGCAACGACGAGGCGCGCGTGGAAGCCATTCGCGACGCATACCCAGATGCGGCGATCCGGCTTGACCCGAACCACGGCTGGAAAAACCCCGCGGCGGAAATGGAACGGTTTGCATCCTACAACATCCAGTACGTGGAAGACCCCGGCCCCGTCTCCAATCCACTCATCCCCATCGCCATTGATGAGGCAGCAACGGACGTGGCAAGCGTTTCGCAAGCCATTGCCAGCGGCGCCGACGCCATCATCCTGAAACCGCAAAGGCTCGGGGGCCCCCTGCAAACCCTGGACGCATTGCTTCTCTGCAAAGACGAAGGCGTCCCGGTCACCATCACGAACAGCTTGGAAACCAGCGTGGGCGTGCATGCCTGCTTGCAACTTGCAGCGCTGGCACCAAAAACCGCCCACGGCCTTGCCACGAGCCGGTTCTTCGCCAAAGACGTTGCACCCGCACCCACCATTCGAGAAGGTTGCATGGACGTACCCAAGCTCGGCATCGGAGTGGAACCATGCTTGTAGGCGTGCAAGGCCCGCCGGAACTACATTACGAAGCGCACCAAGCCGCAAAGATGCAGGGCTGGACCGTTGCACCAAACCGACCCGACTTGCCGCAGTGGCCTGGGCGGTTCGCCGGCGCGGGCCGCGTCCAAGCGGTCATCCAAACCAGTGGAACCGGCGGCACCCCAACGGACGTGGAAATCACTCGGGACATGCTGGACGCCCACCGCCCCGCTGCATTCGAACGGCTACAGGCACACGGCGACAGCATCTGGCACGCCTCCATTCCCCCTCACCGCATCGGGGCGGTCGCATTGTTTGACCGCGCCATGCACAGCCACATCCATTTTGGTCCCACGTACGGCCCGAGCACCCATGTGAGCATGGTGCCAACCCAACTCTACCGCGCCCTTGAAGCAGGCATCCAACCCACCATGGAATGCGCCCTCGTTGGCGGCGGCCGCCTCGATGCGGAACTGGCCGCAAGGGCGATCCATGCCGGGTGGCCCGTTTACAGCACCTACGGAATGACGGAAACCTGCAGCCAAGTCACCACGGCCACGCCAGAGGAACTGCTGGAGTTCCCAAACACCGCCGGCAAGCCTCTCCGAGGCGTCCATGTGCGCATCGAGGAGGGAGAAATCGTGGTGCGTGGCCCCACCGTGGCCGGAGGCGAGGTATACACGGGGGATGCGGGCCGCATGGATGATGGTCGATTGTTTGTGGAAGGGCGGCTTGATTCCGCCATCATCACCGGGGGCGTGAACGTGTACCCGGAGCCCATCGAGGAGCACCTGGAGAAACACCCCCGCGTGGAAGAAGCCGCCGTCATCGGCGTCGCGGACCCTGAATGGGGGCAACGCGTGGTGGCCTACATTGTTGGCTCGGACGCAGACTTCCGTGATTGGTGCCGCGCCTTGGAGCCGGCGCAGCGGCCGAAGGAATACCGATTTGTCACGGAGCTACCAAGAACGGATCAAGGCAAGTTGCGCAGGCACTTGCTGCAAAACCTAGACGGTGCCAACGTATAGCCAGGCAATTTCGCCACTTAGCGGAATGGCTTCCAGCTCCGTGAATGGGTACGCGTCGCCCATCAATTGCAAGAATTTGTCCCCCGCCGGAAACGCCGCCGCGGTGCGGGGCAGGTACTCGTACGCTTCCCGGTCGCCCGTCAACAAACCGCCCACTCGGGGCATGACGTGCTTGGAATAGAATCGGTAGCTGGCACCCCAGAGGCCCTTTGGTTGTCCAAATTCCAAGACCACCACGCGGCCGCCCGGCTTGACACAGCGAGCCATTTCCGCCACACCTTTTGCAGGATCGTCCACGTTCCGGATGCCAAACGAAATGGTTGCCGCGGCAAATTGGCCGTCCTCAAACGGCAAGTCCTGCGCGTCCGCTTGTTGCCACGCGATGTCCACGCCTCGTTGCTTGGATTTCGCCTCCGCACAAGCCAGCATCTCCGGCGTGAAGTCCGAACCCGTGACCGGGCCATCCCCTACGGCTTTCTTCAACGCGAAACTCAAATCACCGGTGCCGCATGCCACATCCAACACCGCATCCCCCTCTTGGAGATTGCACAATTGGACCGCTTTTTTGCGCCAGCGGATGTCCGTACCGAAACTCAAAACGCGGTTGGCACGATCATACTTCGGCGCAATGCGACCGAACATGTTCTGCACTTCTTTGGACACAGAAAAATCGAGGACAAAGAGGGGGA
>JBMZMP010000039.1:0-10956 GCA_049619235.1 Thermoplasmatota archaeon | reverse complement strand
TCAGCTTCGCATTCAGCGGCCTCATGGCCAAAAAGGGCTGGAACTGGCAAGTCAAGGGGAAGCCAAAAAAGAAAGCACCGCAGAAACCCCGGCGCTCGTAAGCTCATCCAGTGATGCATTTGCGTCAAGGACCGTGAATCGGTCGTCCTGCTGAGCCAAGTACGCGGCACGAACCTTTGACAAGAACGCCACTTTTTCGTACGGCGTTGTGGCACCACGCGCTTCTGCGCGGGACACGCTCACTTCAGGGTCCACGTCGAACAACACCACGTGATCTGGCTCCAATGGAATGGGGGCGTGCAATTGGTCCAAGAACGCGGGAACATCCGGCACGCGGCCCTCCAACGTCACGGATTGGTACGCGTACGTGGAGTGTTTGAAGCGGTCGCAAAGCACAATGTCCCCTGCGGCGAGGTGCGCTTCGATTTCCGCAGCGTGTTCGGCGCGGTCTGCCAAGAACAAGTACGTGGTGCAAAGTGGGTCGAGGCGGTTGGCAATGGAGGTCCGAATGGCATCGCCGATGAACGTCTCCGTTTCCTCCCGAGTGGTCCACACCTTGTGGCCTCGTTCCCGCAGCGCTGCAGCCACGTGGTTCAGCGTGGTGGATTTTCCGCTGCCGTCGATGCCCTCGAAGGTGATGAACACGGCGTTGCACCTCGGTGCGCGGGTTTGAACGCTTTGGATGCACCTAAACGTGCAAGCCCGCATCCAGTGGCATGGGGCTTTGGTTTCATGAATTCAAACCCGGCGACGTGTACGAACACGACGGCCGCTTGGAAGTGACCATGGAAGACAACGTGGCGTTTTGTCACCTCACCAAGAACACGCAGCCTCTGCACTTGGACGAAGCGTATGCAAAAACCACACCCTTTGGACAAATCGTCGTCAACGGCCTATACACGTTCAGCGCAAGCGTCGGCATGAGTGTCCCAGACCTCACCGAAGGCACCCTCGTTGCCAATCTTGGCTACGAAGAAGTGGTCCACCCCAAACCGGTCTTCATCGGAGACGTGCTCCGCGTGCGCAGCGTCGTCGTGGAGGCCCGCCCCAGCAGCAAGCCGGGCCGCGGCATCGTCCGCATCGCCCACGAAGTGCTCAACCAACACGACGACATTGTCTGCAAATACGCCCGCATCGCCTTGATGCAGGAGAAACCATGAACATCCTCTTCACGCCGGGCACCCGCCCCGACCGCATCATGAACGCCATCCAAACCGGCGCCTGCGACGTCATCGTCGCCGACCTGGAAGACGCGGTGGCTCCCAACGAAAAAGACTCCGCCCGCCGCATGGTGCAAGACGCCCTCCTCACCCGAGGGGAAGCCAAGCGCGCCGTTCGCATCAACGCATGGCCGAGCAAATGGGCCGCTGAAGACCTGCAAGTGCTTGTTTCCGAACCGGACTACTTGGTGGTTCCCAAGGTGGAAACCGCCGCGGACCTCACCGAGCTTGCAGCCATCGCCGAAACCCCCATCATCGCCATCCTGGAAACCGCAAAAGGTGTCCTCAATGCCAGTGAAATCGCTGCCCACGAAGCGGTCCACGCCATCGCACTTGGCGCCGAAGACCTAGCCGCGGATGCGGGCATGCAACGAAGTGAGTCCAACTGGGAAATGCAAACACACCGCGCCACCGTGGCCCTCGCCGCCGCCGCGCATGGCAAAGTGGCCATCGACATGATCACGGCGGACTTCAAAGACGACGCCAGATTCCAACGGGAATGCAACGAAGCCCGCGCGCTTGGCTACCGAGGCAAAATGTGCATCCACCCAGCACAAGCAGCCCTCGCCCGGGCCGCGTTTGCCCCAACGGCTGAAGAAGTGGCATGGGCCACCCGAATTCTTGAGGCCGTGGAAGCAACCGGTGTGGGCGAAGGCGGCATTGTGGTCGTGGACGGCGCCATGGTGGATGTTCCAGTGATTCGCCAAGCTCGACGCATCTTGACGGCAAGCCAAAAATAACGTCCCCTCTGATGGGCACGCATGAAAGCATGGGCAATCGTACTTTGTTTGGCAATTGCCGGGTGCGCTGATTCCACTCCGGAAGTCGTCGAAGACCCGGAACCAACCATCACAAGCGACCCGCAAAACGCCACCGTCAACCCTGTTGCCTGGCAACAAGGCGACTGGTTTGGGCACCACATTTTCTTCGGAGCCGCAGACACGGAAGGGTACCATATTGACGTGGTTCTTGCCGGGGAAATGGGTGATCAGTACCATTTTGTCACCGATGACCCGGAAATTGCGCGGTTCGAAGCGGTGTTGGACGTTCCAATCACTGGAGCCATCTCCAAGGCTGACCTGGATACGACTGGTTTCGGCGGCGCATGGGAACTGTACGACTTTCCACTGACCGACGGCAAAACCTGGACCGGGACCATCCAATACGACCTCTTTGAGAGCTACGACCTCACCTTCACGGCCACCTACTCTGACGACGTTTCCACATTCAAGGAAGGCCGTCCGGGCTTTGACATCGTGGGCGTCAGCAGCAACGGCACCGTGTTGTTGGAAACCGACTACGACCCAAGCTTTGGTTGGTACAACGAGTTCAAGTTGTACACCGAAACAGGGCCTGGCGACGATTTCATTTTCCGCTCCCTTCACATGGGTTGGGGCCACAACTGGACTGGAACCGCGTATGAGTACGACGCGGATTTGATCATCGACGACGAGGGCATCATGGTGGCGCCAAACGGGCAGGTGCAAAACATGGCGCAGCCAATGGTCATGAACGTCAGTCAGGAGAGTACACACCTGATGATGCTGCAATATTGCTTTGCCTATGCCGGCGCAAACGATGGCCGCCTACGCGCCCCAAGCGGTACCGAGTACGATTGCCAAAGCACTTCCCTGCCCGACGGCCCTGACCCGAATGCGTGGCCCGGGGTAGGGGATGGGGACTTCCGTGAGATTCCTCACGAGACGGGCAATTGGTTGTACAACCGCATTAGCGCCGGCTTCGTCGCCGGCGGCGGATTGGAACTCTGGGAACTCACCGAGCAACCCATCGAGTTCTGAAGCCGCGCCGAAGGCCAGGCTTAGATGATGGTTCCGTGGCCCTTCTTCGGAAGGGGCAGGTGCTTGTCTTCGAAGGCCCGCAGCCGTGCAATGATTTCCTTCCGGAGTTCACTTGGTGGCACGATGTGGTCCACGATCAAGTCATTCGCGGTCACCCGCGTATCGATGTCACCGCGGTATTCTTCCCGCTTCGCCGCAATCCATTCCTCACGCTCCGACTCGTCCAATTTGGCAATGTGGTTGGCGTACACCGCATTGATGGCCGCCTCGGCACCCATCACGGCAATTTCTGCGCCCGGCAATGCGATGGTTGCGTCCGGTTCAAAGGCGGGGCCACACATGGCGTAGATGCCTGCACCGTAGGCTTTTCGCACGGGAATGCAGAGTTTGGGGACGCTTGCCGTGCTGGTGGCGTAGATGAACTTCTTGCCGCGCTTCAGGATGCCCATGGCTTCCACTTCGCTGCCGACCATGAAGCCGGGCGTGTCACAGAGGAACAAGAGTGGGACGTTGAAGGCGTCGCATTGGGTGATGAATTCCGCCGCTTTGTCTGCGCTGTGGGGGAAAATGGCACCTGCGCGGTGCAGGCTGTTGTTGGCAACGATGCCCACCACACGGCCGCCCATGCGGGCGAAGCCAGTCATCATTTCCTCCGCGTGGTCTTTCTTGATTTCGAACCAACTGTCCCGGTCCACGATGCAGTCCACCAATTCATGCATGTCAAACGCCTTGTTGGGGTCGCTTGGCACCACGTCGTCGAGGTCGGACGTGGGTCGAATGGGTTCACGGGGCTCGTACTGGGCTGGGCGTTCGTTGCAGTTGTCTGGGAGGTAGCTTAGAAGTTGCGTCACGGCCAGTGCCGCTTCTTCCTCGGTGTCCACAACGATGTGGGCTTGGCCACTTTCCTTCATGTGGAAATCTGCGCCACCGAGTTCCTGCATGCTCACCTGTTCCCCGGTGACCATTTCCACCATGCGCGGGCTTGCAATGCACAGGGCACTCATGCCGCGCACCATGACGCTGAAGTCGCAGAAAATGGGTGTGTATGCGGCTCCCGCGACGCAGGGTCCGTACAGGACACTGATTTGGGGAATTTTTCCGCTGAGGAGGCTGTGGTTGTAGAAGTACTTCCCAATGCCGCGGATGTTGGCAAAGAACCCCGCTTGGTCCGTGATGCGGGCACCGCTGGAGTCGATGAGGTACAAGACCGGTTTTTGGGAACGGAGGGCCCGTTCCTGTACGCGGATGAATTTTTCCACGCCACGCTCAGCCATGCTGCCCGCTTTCACGGTGTAGTCGTTGGCGATGGTCCAAATGGTGCGGCCGTGGATGGTCCCGGCGCCGGTGACCATGCCGTCAGCGGCGAGGCCTTCTTCGGCGCGGAGGTTGTTGGCAAACAGGCCATCTTCGAAGTCTAGGCCGTCGCGGAAGAACAGTTGCAGCCGGTCCCTGACGAACAATTTGCCATCTGCTGGGAGGCGGTCTTTGTACTTCTGGGGGCCGCCTTGTTGGAGGCGAGCAATGTCGTCGCGCAGAGCGTCTTCCCGTTTGGCCACGGTTCGGGATGCGGGGGCGAGGGTTTGAAGGAACCGATTATGCGTCGGGTTTGGCGTCTTCCCAGATGGCGATGAAGAAGTCGCCGGGGACCTTGAACCAAGTGAACGATCCGTACTCCACTTGCACATTGCTGACCATGATTTCGCCGCCAGCAGCAACCACCGCTTTCTCCGTTTCCTCGAGGCTTTCCACCGTTACGTATGGAGTGGCGTAGGGGTGCGGTTCTTGTTCCATGAGGGGCCGAACTGCGACGCTGTTGGTTCCGTCCCCTGCCATGTTGTACTCGCCCATGGGGCTGCTTTCGTTGTTGGAGAACTCCCAGCCGAAGACCTTGGAGAAGAATGCCATGCTGGCTTTGGTGTCGTTGCTTGCGAATTCGGTGTGCTTGATGGTGTTCATCAATTGCGCAAAAAAACAGGAAGGAAAAAGGGTTGGTGGAGGGTTAGCTGAAGACGATGTCGAGGGTGAATTCGCCGTCGATGTCGTTCCAGGAGTGCACTTGCGCGCTGTAGTCGCCGGCGTCGAGAACCACGGAAATGACGTCGTCTTGGTCGCCGGGGTTGGTGCTGGAGCCGAGTTGGCCGCTGCTTCCAAAGAGGAACAGGTCGTAGTCGGTGCCGTAAAGCACGTTGCCGGTCACGCCAGTGGCAACGCCGTCAGTGCTCACGAGGGTGAGGTCAACGGTGGTGTTGTCCATGTCTACGGTGAAGTCGAAGCTTTGGCAGCTGCCGGGGAATTGGCAAATGCCCACGAGGCCCACGCCGCCGTCTGCGATGCTTGCCATGTTGCCAGTGTGGCGAATCGGCTCTTGCACCGTCATGTTGCCGGTCATGGGCTCATCGCCAGTGTTGGTGTTGTTGTCGGTTTCTGGGTCGCTGTCCAAGCATCCGGAAAATGCCATGGCAGCAAGTAGAATCACAATGAAATTGCGCATGCCCATGGCTTTCCGTTCTGCTTTTTAAACGTTCACGCAGGAAGAAGCTCCAAAATGGTGTGGCTACTGTCCACGGCGTCCCCTACCTTGGCAACAACGGGGCCGATGATTCCATCCACGGGGGCTTTGATTTCGTTGCGCATCTTCATTGCTTCCAGCACAAACAACACGGTTCCCTTCGACACCTCGTCCCCTTCGGAAACAAGCAATTGGTCCAGTTTTCCAGTCATGGGTGGCTTGATGGGGCCGTGCTTGCCGCCAGCTTCTTCCAACGCTCCGGCGACGCCTTGCAGGGACCGAATGTGGAATGGTTCCGGGTTGCCGTCAATCCAGGCTTGCCGGTGTTCCGTGGTGATGCTGTGCGTGGTGCCGCCGGCGATGATTTGGTTGCCGCTTCGCCGCACCGGGATGGCCACGTCGTTCACGGTGGCGGTCCACGCGCCGTCGGTTTCGGTGAGCTCCACGTCAAAGGCTTGGCCCCGGAAGGTGAGCGTGAGTTTCATGCGGCCTCCCAGTTTCGTGGGCCACCACGTTTTGTGACGGGTGGGATTCGCTGCGCAAGTTGGGTTCCTGCGAGGCCTCCGCCGGGGGCATCTTTGAGTGCCATGGCGAGGGCAGCCACGGTCTCAAGGGTGGCATGATCGGGGCCTTTCATCAAATCGTGTTCTTCCAGAAACCGCGTGGTGAGGTCACCTGTGACGAAAGCAGGGTGTTGGAACAGACGTTCGTGGAACGCTTGGTTCGTGGTGAACCCGTCGATGGCCAACTCTGCCAGGGCCCCTCGCATGCGTTCACAGTCAGCGTCCCGGTTCTCCGCGTAGGTCAGCAACTTGCACACCATGGAGTCGTACGCCGAGGGGACGGTCCAGCCGGCGTACAAGCCGCTGTCCACGCGCACTCCTTTGCCGCTTGGCAGGCGCAAGCCGCGAACCGGTCCTGGACTTGGGCGGAAGCCGTCGAATGGGTCCTCCGCGTTGATGCGCGCCTCGAATGCGTGCCCCTTGAGCTGGATGTCGCTTTGCTGCAGAGTCAAGGGTTCGCCGGCTGCGATGCGGAGCTGCCACTCCACCAAATCCACACCGGTCACCAGCTCGGTGACAGGGTGCTCCACTTGCAACCGGGTGTTCATTTCATTGAAGAAGAATTGTCCGTCCTCGTACAGGAACTCCAGGGTGCCTGCGTTGCTGTAACCAACCAGTTTCGCAAGCGCCACCGCCTTCTCGCCGAGTTCTTCACGTTGCTCCGTGGTCAAGGCGGGGCTCGGGGCTTCTTCCACGAGTTTTTGGTTGCGGCGTTGCACGCTGCATTCCCGTTCGTACAAGTGGATGGCGTGGCCATGTTGATCGGCGAGCACTTGCACTTCGATGTGGCGGGGCCGGCCAATGAATTTCTCTAGGAACACGTCCGGGACGCCGAAGGCGCTCTTGGCTTGGTCCTGGCACGCCTTGAATTCTGATTTGATGAGGGCAGGGTCGCGCACAACGCGCATGCCGATGCCGCCGCCGCCTGCGCTCGCTTTGAGCATGACTGGGTATCCAATCCGCTCGGCCTCCTTGGCTGCGTCCTCCGCGCCGGTGAGCGCTTCGCTGCCGGGTGCAACGGGCACGCCTGCTTTGATGGCGTTGTTGCGGGCGGCCACTTTGTCTCCCATTTGATCCATGGCTTCGGGGCTTGGGCCAATGAAAACAAGGCCAGCATCCCGCACGAGGCGGGCAAAGTCGGCGTTCTCGCTGAGGAACCCGTAACCGGGGTGAATCGCTTCGGCACCCGTGTCCTTTGCGGCTTGGAGGATGTTCTCTTGCACCAAGTAGCTCTCTGCACTGGGTGTCGGTCCGATGTGGACGGCCTCATTGGCCAGTTGCACGTGCAAGGCGTCCTTGTCGGCGTCGCTGTACACGGCAACGGATTGGATGCCCATTTTGTTGCATGCGCGGATGACTCGCACGGCGATTTCGCCGCGGTTGGCGATGAGGACTTTCTTGAACACGATGCCCCCACGGGGCGGCGTATGAAAGCCGTTCCTACTGAAGGAGGCGGTGGGCGATGGTTTGGTTCCCACTGGGCGGCGTTGGGGTGCTGGCTGCGCCCACTTTCACGGCGAAGGTGGAGCCAGAGTCAATGCGGACCACGGCGTTTCCGGTACCGTACACCTTCTCCCCGTCTTCTTCCCGGGGTTCGCCTGCACCGGTGACACTGGCGCCCGTGACGCGCAGGGTGATGCCGTCCATGGTGGTCAGGTTGAGTTGCCCCGTTTGCGCTGTGAAGTCCCACTCCGCGCGGGCCGGGGGTTGGCAGTCACAGAAGAGGTGCCTGGCGGTGAGCGTCATGGCTTGGCTCGTGGGTTGGTTTGCTTGGATGTTGTCCGCGGAAACCGTGACCGCCTTGGTGCCGGTTTGCAGAATCAACCAGTGGTAGCTGCTTGGGAAGTTTTCACCAAAAATTGTGGTGCTGGCGGTGCTTGGCGCCTTCAAGTCACTTCCATTGGTCCATCGCAGGGCGTCGTGGTAGCAGGCTCCGTACCCGTCCGCCATGGATGCTCCAGAGATGCATTCCTGCAGTACGCTCACCGAGGCAGGGCCGCCGATCAGTTCGACGCCTTGGATGCTGGCTTGCCGTTCCACTTGAATGGGGGCATCTGGGAGTGCCACGGTGTAGGATTGTTGCACGTCGCAGAAGAAAATGAAAAACGTGTTGCAAAACGAGGAGTGGTCGTACTCGAACGCGTAGTTGGCGATGCGGGGAAGGGCGAGCACCGCACTGCCCCAGTTCACATTCCCCGTCCAGGCCAGTGTGGTGAAGACGCGAACTTCCAGGGTCACGGTGCCGTTGTCTGGGGCGTCGAGAACCGCTGCTGCATCCAAGTCGTCCACGCCAACGAACCGGTGCAGGGAAACGCCGTCCACGAACAGTTCTGCTTCCACGTCCACCGTGTTGAGGTTCATTTCGACGAGCTCCGTGGTGGGGATGTACACGGCGACGGGGGCGGGCCCGTCGAAGTCGCTTGCGGGTCCGTTGTATGTGAAGGTCCGGGTGAACACGGGCTCCAGGGGAGTCAGGACAATCGCTTCGTTTCCAAGGGGCGAGCCGCCGAAGCCGCCGTCAGAGAAGCTCAGCCCACCTGGGCCTTCCCGCAAATTGCTGGAGGAGACGGGGTCGCCTGGTTTGCTTGCAAGTATGGGGTTGTTGTCGGGGGCGTCGTTGCTTTCGCTTGCGCAACCCGCAAACAACACGGTGAGGAGCGTCAAGACGAGGAGTCGGTGCATGGGTGGTTCGGAGAAAATCTCTGTTTTAGGATTTGCCTGGAGCACCCCAAGAAACCAAGACAAGTATCTTATAGAAGCACTAACAAGTTTCGCTCATGAGCAACGACCCGTTTGCAAACTTCCCCGGTGGCAACCCGTTCGGCCCAAACGGCCCCTTTGGCCCCAACAGCCCCTTCGGAGGCGACGACCCCTTCAAAGCAATGGATGAATGGTTCAAGAGCATGGGCCTCGACCCCACCGACATGCGCAAAATGATGGATGACATGCTCAAGAATCTCCCCGACGCATTCAAACAAATGGGCGAAGACCCCACCAAAGGCTTCGTCGCCGGCTTCAACGTCCGCATGGGCCCCGACGGAAAACCCACCTTCAACAGCTTCGGCAACAAACCCCAAGTCAAGAAAGAAGGCGACCTCCCCACCATCGCCGCAGACGAACGCGAACCCCTCACCGACATCTACGAAGACAACCAAACCATCGCCATCACCATGGAACTCCCAGGCGTCGAAAAAGGCGAACTGGACGTCAACATGACCGAGGAATCCCTCGAACTCAGCGTGGACAACGAGCGCCGCAAGTACCACAAACGCATCAAGCTCCCCGCCAAGGTGGACCCAAGCACCACCAAGGCCAGCTACAACAACGGCGTCCTCGATGTCACCGTGGAAAAACTGCAACACAGCGCCGCCGGCGTCAAAATCAAAATCGACTGATGCAAGGAAAGCCTCAAAAGGCACACCTGGAGTGCGCGGAGCAGTCATGAGTGATGACTACGAATTTGAAGAAGCATTCAACGACGACCACGACGACGTCCTCCGCACAACCACGGGTGGCATCAAGGTCTGCTTTGAATGTGGAAGCAACCAATTGGACTACCGCGTCGAAGGCCGATTCGTGATTCGAATCTGCAAAGAATGCGGTCACGAGATGGACGAATAACGCGACCGCGCTCGGTCGATCCGCGGACGCCTCGCCTACGGCGAAGCGCCCATCTGAGTAACACTGGCAGGGCCGCCCAATGGGCTGTGCCTCGGGGAGCAAACTCAGCCCTCCGGGCAACTTTGTGGCTGGTCGGGCTTTTTACGGACGAATCACCTGCGGCGAAGCGCCCATTGGAGCAACAATGGTGAGCGCCTCTGTCTGGCCGCGCCGCCGGGAGCAAATGCCGCTCTCTAGGCGACGAATTGGCGGAGCGCGACATGCCTGCTTGGTCAGACTTTGCTGATTAGTAGGGGCTGTCCGCGTCCGTTGCCACCACGCACCCTTCCTCGGTCACGATGAGGGTGTTTTCGTACTGGGTGACCATGCCACCGCTCGCCTCCGAAAGCGCCGGGTAATCCGTGATCAGCCCCGCCTTTTGCAACTGGGCCAAATTGAACGCAACCTTGTTCGGGTCAATGACCTCCTTGATCCACCGCTCCGCAAACGGCAACTTGGGGTGGTTCCGCTGGATGCCTGCAAGCAACTGCTTCGTGCTTGGCAACCGCAGTGGCCTGGCGCCGCGGAAATGGTAAATGTTGCCGGGGCCGCTGTTCTCCACGCGCGCCGTTTGCCCGTCCGTCACGAATGGTTCGCAAGCGAGCACGTCGCCAATGCGCGGCCGCTTGTGGATTTTCATGTTCACGTTTGGAACCGTCAAGCCCGCATGCAAATTGTACCGCTCCAAGCTGTGTCCTGTGAGGTTCTTGATGGTGCGGAAGCCGCGGTCCACGGCAATGGATTCAATCACGCCACCAACGGTGCCAAGGTTGCAGTTTGGCCCAATGACTGACTGCGCTTCCTCCAAGCAGAGGCGCGCCGTCTCAATCATGTCCGTGTACTTGCCAGTGCCACCAACCTCCACGGTGATGGCGTTGTCACTCAGGGCGCCGTTTTTCTCTGCGCCGCAGTCAATTTTCACCACGTCGCCCGCTTGGAACACCCGGGTGTCCTTGTGGTCGGGGGTGTAGTGCGCTGCGCATTCGTTGAGACTCACCGTGCACGGGAACGCCATGTTGAAGTCTTGTTCGTGGATGAACGCCTCCACGGCTTCTACCACTTCGACGAGGGGGACATCTGGTTTGCAGACCTGTTCCCCTACGAGGAGGGCGCGTGCGGCGACCTTGCCGCAGGCCATCCATTCTTCGAAGTCTTGTTGCGTCTCAATGACTGCCACAAGCCGTCCACTTAGCCCTTGGACATAA
>JBMZMP010000038.1:5129-10974 GCA_049619235.1 Thermoplasmatota archaeon | reverse complement strand
CGCCGCCGTGGTGGGCGTCAGCCTAGACGGCCCCGAATCCCACGCTTGCTTCCGGGACAAACACGACCTCAATTTCCACTTGGTCAGCGACCCAGAAGGCCGGGTGCACGATTTGTACGGTGCCTGGCGCACCACGCTCCTTGGCCGCACCGCCCTCGGCGTGAAGCGGTGCACGTACCTCATTGATGGCGACGGCATCGTGCGCAAGACGTACAAAACCGTGAATCCGTTCACCCACGCAAGCACGGTCCTGAAGGACCTCGAAGTGCTGTCAACGGAAGTCTAGTCGCCGCTTGCCAGGGGAAGAACGCCTCGGATGCGCCAGCCGTCCGGCCCGCAACTGGTGCCAAGGGGAATCGCTTCCACGCCTGCTGCAATCGCTGCGTCGAATGCCTCGCCATAGGCGGAGTCAATGTCACGGGCCACGTCGAAGCTGTCGCAATCTGAGCGATTCACTAGGAAAACCACGACGGCCCGGTGCCCTTCGTCCACCATGGCGGCCAATTCCCGCATGTGTTTGGCACCCCTCGTAGTCACCGCGTCCGGGAACCGCGCCTGCTCCCCCACACGCAACGTGGTGTTCTTCACTTCCACGTACGTCAAACCAGTCGCCTCATCGCCGAGGAGGAGATCGATGCGGCTGTTTTCCCCGTACTTGACCTCGCGGCGCAAACCCTGCTCCCCGGAAAGGCCAGGGATTTGTCCCGATTGGATGGCCCATTCCACCACTTCGTTGGGTCGGTGCGTGTTGCAACCCACCCACACTTCACCTGGTGGATGCACGAATTCCCAAGTCCATTTCAGCTTCCGTTTGGGGTCCGGAACATGCCGCACCAACACCCGGCTGCCCGGCTCTTTCATCCCCAGCATGGAACCACTGTTGGGGCAGTGGGCAACAATTTCCTCGCCATTGTCCAATCGAATGTCCGCGAGGAATCGCTTGTACCGCTTCAACAATGTTCCTTCCTGAAGCGCATCGAATGGCTTGAACTGCACAACCGGCGCGAGGCCACAAGCCGTAAAACACCCGCGCGTCGATGGGGACGCATGGACCTGAACGAAATCCGCGCCCAAAGGCAACGCAAGACCGACAACTTGCTCAAAGAAGACCACCGCGACTTGAAGCGATTCTTTGCATTGGACAGTGCCGCATACCGCGACGGTCCCCTCGATGGCCGCACCAAGGAACTGCTTGGGCTGGTTGCAAGCACCGTCCTCCGCTGCAACGACTGCATCGCGTACCACTGTGAACAAGCGGTCAAGGCGGGCTGGAGCCGCGACGAAATCCTCGACGCACTCAACGTCGCATTGGTGGTTGGGGGAAGCATCACCATCCCGCACATCCGAACCGTGTGGGAGGTCATTGACCAACTCTTCGAGGAGCAAGAGGCCGCCCAATGAAACTCGCCTGGCTGCTTTTGCTCGCATTGGTGTTTGCCGGTTGCAGCGATGCCCCCGAACCGCAAGACCCCGGTTCTTCGTCGTCCAGTTCATCCTCCAGTTCCCAGTCTTCCGGACCCAAGCCCCCCCGGGAGCCATTGGCATTGTTGCTGGACTTTTCCCTCGAAGGCTGCACGGGCAACCGGTTCCACGCCGAAGCTGGTGCGTCCACGTTGCAATCAGCCATTGACTCCCGCTACACCGCCACCGGCATCATGCAAGTAGCCTTGTTCTCCTGCGGCAACTTCACCACTCCAAACGCTCGCGTCCCAGACACCTGGTTCGGCGCCATCCTCGTGGAAGTGAACGACCCCGGCCACGCAGCAGCCGAGAGCCACTGGTACGTGACCGAGATGCTCGCGGCACAGGACGTCCTGGCGCAGGTCTGGGAAATCGCAGGCTACCCGCTCCTCAACGGCACCGGGGACCTCGCAGTGACCGACATCTTCGGCCTGCCACTGGTTTCCAGCGCCACCACGTGCGTCGGAAACGTCTGCATCGAAGTGACCGCAGGACTCGACGAGGCCACGGAGGACTCCGGTACCTTCGCGTGGTACCACGAACACACCGATTACCGCCTACAATGGACTGGCGCCTACGCTTTGGAATTCCAATGGCCCGGAGGCTCCGCTTCCGCGAACTTGCCCGGCAGCGCATTGTCCTCCGTCACGGACGGAAGCGGCGTGTTTGCCGAAGGCGGCTACTCCGGCATGAACCTACACGCCATCTACCCCAACCCCGCGTAAACGAGGCCACAGCGAAAGGGCACTCAATCCAATTTGCTTCGGGCAAACACGACAATGCCCACGAGGACGAACAACAAGGCCACGGCTGGCGTGGATTCGTTCTCCGTTTCCTGGACCGGGTTCGAGGACGAAGGGGTCCATGTGCCAGTTGCGGCAGGCGTGGAGCTCGTGCTGCTCGAAGTGCTCGACGAGGAGGTCGTTGAAGTGGAGCTGGTGGGTTCACTCGAAGAGGAGGTGGCACTGCTGGTGGACGTGCTGCTGGAACTGGTCGAGCTGGTTGACACCGAGAACGTACTGCTGGTGCTACTGGTGCTTGGTGGGGGAGGCGGGGGTGTGCTGGTGGAGGTGCTGCTTGGCGGCGGCACGATGATGGACACCGGCTTGGAAGCCATGTCCGTTTCCACGTCTCCCGTCACCGTGAGCCGAACCAAGTATTGCCCACTGGCCGTGTACGTGTGGCTACCGAGCGGTCCAGCGCCCGTGGTGCCGTCGCCCCAATTCCATTGGAACGATTTTGCGCCCACACTGTTGGTTGCATCCGTCGTGATGGAAGCACCGTTCACGGAGACCGTGAAGGACGCGATCACGGTCTCGATCGGCGGCGGGTTGTTGGTGATCGGAAGGGGCGTCAGGTGCGCGTATCGAACCTCGGCGTTCGATCCAGCACCGTCGTGGCCGTACGCGATGTGCAAGCCACCCCAGATGTCGTGGTCGATGCCGAAGTAATCAAGCAGGTCCCGGTCGGATTCGCCGCCGCAACCAATGCCACCCATGCAGATGTCCCCCACGTGGTTCGGTTCGGTCGTGAGGCGGTCGTGGGTGATTTTGGGTGTGCCCCAGAAGTCGGTCACGCGGGCCACGAAGACGTTGAATTCGCCGTTGAAGTTGGCGTTGGACGGGTCGCCGGGGGTTTCCGAGCCGTACCAGGAAAGGGCCACTTCGTCTTCCCAGGTGCTAATGGAAACGAACGTGTTGGATTTCAATTCGGGCGGAGACACAATGAGTTTCTTCACTTGCGTCCCGTCGTTTCCATACAACTCCACGCCCGCATTGCCATTGACGGCGGCGCCGATGTAGAAGGAGCCGTCTTCGTTGGCGTCCAATTGAATCATGTTGTTGGCGCCGAGGTTGCTGCCCATGCTCACGGAGGAAGGCCCTCCGAGGCAGACGCCGTCGGCGTAGGTGTAGATGATGCCGTTGTCGTTCACGTACATCAGGTCCCCGTCGGCGTTGTAGTCCAGGCTTCCACCTTGCGGTGCGCCCGTTGGGAAGCCCCGGGAAATGTCCAGCCACGTGAGTCCGCCGTCAAGGGATCGCGCGCAGGATTCCCCGAGGGGATAGTCGTAGTAAATGACCGCCACTTCGCCGTCGCCACGAGCAGCGAGCCAGGGCCGATCGGTCACGGCGGCCACTTGGGCCAAGGGGTACGAGTAATCCCAGCTGGTCCCATCCGTGGACATGGCAATTTCGAGTTCGGGTCCCGTGAGAGCCATGGCATACATGGCCCCCTCATCATCCTGGGCCAGCGCCCAGCCGTCCGAGAACGCGCCGGGGAGAACGAAGTACGGAAGGTTTGTCCAAGAGGTGCCGTTGTTGGTGGAGTAGTACCCACCATCAGTGTCGCCAATCCAAAGGAATTTCCCGCCGCTGTCCGCAAGGATGCTTGGCTCCGCCCCGCCACTGACGAACGTGTTCGAAACTGGCCGAGGGCCGTGTAGCAAGAACTGGTTGCCTTTGTGTTCCGGCTCCGCTTCCGCAGGGTCCAAGGGCTCCGCTTGGTCGTCGTGCGCCACAGGGGCTTGGCACCCGGCGAGAGCCAACGCGAGCAGGAGAAGAACCGTCAATCGCACAATGCAAGGCCGCTTTCTTCCCCCTTAAAGGTTGAGTCGGCAGAATTTCTTGCCTGCGGCTGGACGGGAAAGGGGCGCAAGCGCCAATGCCTCCGCTTACGCTATGGTTTGCGACCATTCACGCGTAGCACAAGGCCCTTCGGGCCTCGGCCGACGCGAAAAAGGCCTGGCCCGTCGCTTACGCGACGGTTTGACTGCGGCGTCCCCTATTGCCCTACGGGGCAACAGGGTCCGCTCGGCTGCGCCTCGCTACGCAAGAATGCTCTTTCCAATTGCTTACGCAATTGTCTGCGAGCGTTCTCGTGTAAACTGCAACAGGTAGTATCGCCCACCGGCTCCAGTTCCGGTGCTGCCACTGAACTTCCAACCCACGAAGGATTGTCCGTTCACCACGGCGCCCGTGCTGCCACCAATGGCGCGATTGGCGTACGTGACACCGCTCTTGACGTTGCGGAAGAAGTACGCTTGTTCCTCTTCGTCTTCGCTCATGATGCCGGCGGTGAGGCCGTATTCCACTTGGTTGTACTCGTGCACCATTTCTTCGAGGGTTTCGATTTCACAGATGGCCACGAAGGGCATGAAGAATTCTTCGCGGAAGACGCGGTGGTCCTTTGGTAGGCCTGCCACGATGGTGGGGCGGATGTAGTGGCCGCCCATATCAAGGACTTCGCCGCCGGTGAGGATCTCTCCGCCATCGCGCTTGACGTTCTCGACCACGTCGTTGTAGAGCTCAATCTTGCGAGCTTCCACGACGGGGCCCATGAAGGTCTCCTTCTCGCGAGGGTGGCCAATGACGGCGGCTTCGGTGAGCTTCACGAGGCGGTCCTTGAATTCCTCCGCGATGGAGGGGTGAATGTAGACGCGGCTGCAGGCACTGCATTTTTGGCCACTGAAGCCGAAAGCGGACTTGAAGACGCCTTGCACCGCTTTGTCCAGGTCGCAGTTTGGCGTAATGAGAACCGCGTTCTTGCCACCCATTTCAGCGATGAATGGCTTGGGGTGGCCGGATTCCATTTGTTTCATGGCGGCCATCATGCCGATGCGCTTGCTGCCGGTAAAGACCAGGCCGTCAATGTCGGGGTTGTCGAGCATTTCCGCGCCCACTTCTTCGTCGGCGCCCGTGATGAAGTGCACGAGGTCCTTGGGGATGCCAGCGTCCACGAGGCATTTGTAGACCCAGTAGCCGCTCAGGCAGCCCTTCATGGATGGCTTGATGATGGCAGCGTTTCCGGTGAGGAGCGCTGCGAGGGCCATGCCGGCCGTGATTGCAACGGGGAAGTTGAAGGGGCAAATGACGCCGAACACGCCGACGGGCTTGCGGAAGCTGTGGCAGGTTTCGTTGGGGAACGGCTTGCCCATGAGCATTTCGTAGCCGCCGTGTTCCCGGTAGTTCATGGCGTAGAAGCGGGCGAAGTCGATGCCTTCGTCCACGTCGATGCTGGATTCGAAGCGAGTCTTGCCGGTTTCCCAGGTCATGACGGCGCAGAGTTGGTAGAACCGTTCTGCCATGACGTCGGCTGCCTTTTCGCAAAGGGCTGCGCGGGCTTCCCAGCCGAGGTCTTCCCAAGCGGGTTGGGCAGCTTTTGCGATGCTGATGGCTTCGCGGAGGTCTTCCTTGGTGCCGAGGGCGTAGTTGCCGACGACCTTGCTGGTGTCGGCGGGGCTGGTGATGGCGAAGGTGTCGCGAGTGGCTTCCTTGTCGCCGATGTGGAGAGGGTACGTGCGGCCCAATTGGCCTTCGATTTCGGCAACGGCCGCTTCGAATGCGGCGTCGAATTGGTCCATGGTGCCGTTTTGGCTGTGGCGCCA
>JBMZMP010000038.1:0-5119 GCA_049619235.1 Thermoplasmatota archaeon | reverse complement strand
TTCTTCGATGTGGTTCATGATGGCACGGTTTTCGCCGGTGATCACGGGGTCCAATTCCACTTGCATAGGGCCGGCGAAGAAAGATGCCCTGAAAAGGGAACGGGTGCTTCCAACCGCGTGGACTGGAAGGAATTCGGCCTCAACGTCATCCTGCGCTTCGTCAGCGTCTTCGTGGCCCTCCTCGAAGGCGGCATTCTGGTCCTCGTTGCCGGCATCGACGCCGCTTGGGGCGACGGCGGCACATCCTACTTTGGGCCCCTCGGATTGGCCCACTTCGCCCTCGCCGCCGCGACCGGCTACGCGGGCGTGATGCTTCTGAAGGACCCCCTCAAAGGCCGCATTGCCACCCTCGCGGTCTCCGGGGGCGCAATTCTGCTCACCGCCCTCACGCAGGTTCTCCTCGGCTACAACTGGGTGCTGTTGTTGTTCACCATTTGGTGGTTCGCCAGTGGAGTGTACGCCATAGGGACCTTGTGGAAGCCAATTCACATACAGGGAGATTCACCCCGGTGAAACCCCATTTCCTCGTAAAAGCAAATGCTTGGCTGCATGCTATGATGTCAGCGTATTGGATCGTTTCTGGTGCAATCTTTTACTTCGCCGGACACGAACAGGATGATGACTTTTGGGGAATCACCGGGCTAATGACCCTTTTGGTTTCCATATTTCCATTTCTCGCAGCATTCTTGTTATTCTACGGAATCAAAATGGGCCCCACGTACACTCAAGTGTTCAGCTTCTTCTTGTTGCTGGGTTCACTTTTCTTGATGATCTTCGATGGAGAAATTTGGCCGTTCCCCCTGTGGATTGCAATCGCAATTTTCTCGCTCGCCACCCTGAGCCTGCAGAAGGTTCGCGCGACATACTCATAACAGGAGCCCCGAATCTGAGACCGTGAAACCCCTCGAAGCGCACATGGGCATGTACACGGCGTACCACCGGGACCGGGTGAACCGAGTCATCCACTTCGTGATGGTCCCCGCCATCGTGTGGACGCTCATGGTCGCCCTCGACCTCGTGATTCTCACCGAAGGCATCAGCCTTGCATTCCCCATCGTCGGCGCGCTTCTGATTTGGTACCTCATGATGGACTTCGCACTCGGCGTTGCCACGACGGTGGTGTACACGGTGCTCCTCGTGACGGCGATTACGCTCAATGAAACCCTCAACGATGCAAGCACCAGCCTCCTCATCGCAGGCGGCGTCTTCGTCGCCAGCTGGGTGTTCCAATTCCTCGGCCACGGCCTCTTCGAAAAACGACGCCCCGCCCTCATGGACAACCTCCTGCAAGTGTTCATTGCACCCATGTTCATCGTGGCCGAAACCGCGTTCGGCTTCGGCTTCAAGAAGGACCTACAGGAACGAGTGGAAGACGTCGCGAAGGAGCACGCACGTGCCGCATGAAAGCTGGGACGACATGGCCCAGTGGTACGAAGAAACCGTTGGCCAACTCGAGCCAGAATTCCGAAAAGCAACGGACGCGCTGCTCGCGGTGACGAACACCGGCCCCGGAACCAAGTTACTGGACTTGGCGTGCGGGCCCGGCCACACAACAGCCGCCGCCGCGGCCACGGGCGCGTCCGTGTTGGGCGTGGACTTGAGTTCTGAAATGATCAAGGCCGCAAAGCGCCGCTACCCAGACCACATGTTCAGCGTGGGCGACATGCTGGAGCCACCAAGTGGACCATGGGACGCCATCGTGAGCCGCTTCGGAGCCCACCACGTGAACCCGGCCTGGATCAAAGCCGCGTTTGCGGTACTCAAACCGGGTGGCCGCTTGGCCATCGCGGAATTTGACGGCAACACGGAGGAGGCCCGCGCCAATGGCATGCAATCCGCGGGCCCCTGGGAGAACCTGCTTGCACAAGCGGGGTTTTCGCAGGTCCAATCAGAGGTGCTGCACTTGGATTTGGAACGGTTTGAAGGCACAGAATTGCCCGTCCCGGGCGACGTTGTGCTGATTGTAAGCGGCTCGAAGCCAACCTAGTGCGTCCCTTGTGGGACCGGGTTCAAAATTTGCCTCTCCGCGTTGAGCTTGCGATCACGGACCCGGGGTGGGTCTCGCCTTGGGATAACATCGTCATTGAGGCAAATGCCGGGAGTTCCTTCTGCCATTTCAACGCGCCCTTTATCCCACCATCTCTTTTGGCGCCCCCATGGACATGGAAAACCTCCGCTGGGGAACCGACCTCGTGAAGCGCGGTTTCGCAAAAATGCAGAAGGGCGGCGTCATCATGGACGTCGTGAACCCGGAACAAGCCAAGGTGGCCGAAGAAGCCGGCGCCGTGGCAGTGATGGCCTTGGAACGCGTTCCCGCGGACATTCGAGCAGACGGCGGCGTCTCCCGCATGAGCGACCCCTCCATGATTGAGGAAATCATTGACGAAGTGAGCATCCCCGTGATGGCCAAGTGCCGCATCGGCCACTTCGCAGAAGCGCAAGTGCTCCAAAGCCTCGGCGTGGACATGATTGACGAATCCGAAGTGCTCACCATGGCCGACCCGTTCTTCCACGTCATGAAGAAGGACTTCACCGTCCCCTTCGTCTGTGGTGGCACCAACCTCGGTGAAGCGGTCCGCCGCATCGCAGAAGGCTGCGCCATGATTCGCACCAAGGGAGAAGCAGGCTCCGGAGACATCGTGGAAGCCATGCGCCACCGCCGCCTCATGACCCGTGGCGTGCAAGTGGTCCAGGACATGGAGAGCCACGAATTGGACGCGCTCGCGGAAACCTTCGTTGCTCGCTATGACCCCCTCAACATCGAAGTGACCGACAACATGGGCCTCGATGACGTGTACATGGGCGAAGCGTACGGCGGCCTCGACTACGACACCCTCACCACCAACATTCGCGACGTGCTTGGCGAAGTGCACAAGATGGGCCGCTTGCCCGTTGTGGACTTCACCGCAGGCGGCATCGCAACCCCCGCCGACGCGGCGCTCATGATGCAAATGGGCAGCGACGGTGTCTTCGTTGGCAGTGGCATCTTCAAGAGCGGCAACCCCGCCGACCGCGCCAAGGCAGTCGTGGAAGCAACCCTGCACTACAACGACGCAAGCGTGGTGGCGGAGGTCAGCAAGAACCTCGGCGAACCCATGGTGGGCCGCAACAGCGACGAACTGGTCGTGCGGTACGCCGAACGCGGCATCTAAGGACGCTGCGACCTGGCCTGCAAAACTAGTTATCTCACCAGACCGATTGGTTTGCATGCAACGCCTCATTCTCCTCCTTCTTGTCTCCGTGGCCTTTGCAGGCTGCGCCGACGACGGCCCATCCGATGCGGAGTCCACCTCCTCAAGCACAGGGTCTTCCAGTTCTTCCACATCGTCGAGCGCGCCACCCGAGCCCGCAATGGTCCGGGAGACGGTCCTTGAGGAATCGGTGGCCGTGTCCGCTGGCTTGGACGCATCGGGCGCAATCGGGTGCGAGGACGTGAATGTGGGATTCACCATTGGATTGACGCTCGGCCTTTCCTTGACGCAGGGCGTGGACTACGATTTCTTTGAAACCGGCGACGAATACGCTGGCCTCGATTACAACTTCACGAACCAAGCCGCCACGGATGTGAGCCTGGCATGGATGAGCGGCAACCAAGTGGTGGAATTGAACCGCCTGTCCGGCAACGAAGTGTTCGAAGGAACGGTCCCCGATGACGTGGATGGCGGCCTCTTCGCCGCCTGCGACACGGCAGGGGCGAGCGGATCCATCGAAGTGTACGAATGGGTGGAATTGTAACCGAACCACCAGCGTTTGCAGGTTCAAACGACGCCTTCTGCGACGACCTTTTTCCCATCTTCTCTCCTGTTTCTTGCCACCAACCAAACCCCGGTGAGCACCGCTGCAGCAGCGGGCAGGAGGCGCCAGGAGAGTTGTTCCCCCAGGAACAAGCCGGCTCCGATGGCGGCGAAGACCGGTTGCAGGAACACGAACACCCCGACCGTGCTTGCGGGCACGTCCCGCAAAGCGGTGGCGTTGAGGACGTAGCTTGCGGCGGTTGGGCCGAGGATGATGAACAACAAGACCCACCAGCCCTTCGCGGGCATGGCCAACAATTGTGCTTCCATGCCGATGACCAAGCCAATGGGCACGAAGATGGCCGCGGCCACAACGAATTGCCACGCCATCAAGTTGAGGGGGTTGAGACGTGTGGTGAGAGATTTGCTGTACACCAGGTAGAGGGCGAAGGCGAGTGCGTTGAGGGCAACGAGGATGTCCCCAAGCATGCGGTCTGCGCCAAATTCGAGGCCGGACCTAGCAATGAGGTATGCCACGCCCCCGAATGCGAGGAGGATACCTGTGGCGCGCCTTGGCCCGAGGCCTTCCCGGCCGGTGAGCACTGCGATGGCGTAAGTGAACACGGGAATCGTGGTCACCACGAGTGTTGCGTTCACGGCGCTGGTTTTGCTGAGTCCCGTGATGTACAAGCCCTGATTCAGGACCACGCCAAGCAGCGCGAGGCCAGCCATGCGCCAGCCGTCTTGCCGCAAATCCAGTGTCCGGGAGACGAACAGGGGCTGCAACGCCACCAAGACGATGGCTCCGCCCAGGCTGCGAGCGGCGGCCAGGACAAGTGGGTCGAGGTGGGCAAAAATGACTTTGCCGGCGATGGGCCACGCGCCGAACATCACTTGCGTGATGAGGAGCGCGATGATTGCTTGCCGGCGGGCCACGGTTCCTTGAGGCCGCTGGGGCTTTCAAGTCAACCTGTTTGGCGCACCCATGCGATTCCTTCCTGTCCTCGTGGCCGTCCTGGTTGCGTCGTCCGTTGCCGGCTGCCTGGATGACGACCCCGAACCAACCCCCGCCATGGTTGCGCCGTGCATGGAACCGGAGACGTTTCAGTTCTACTTGACGCCAGATTATGGCTTGAGCCGGGAACCCGGCGCGGGCATGGCTGCAGGAAACGGATTCGTGGAAGCGTTCTTGACCAACGACATGGAAGAATTCCGTGGCACCATGGAAGCGTTGGTTGGAAACGACACCGAAATCCCCGTGCCGGACGAACCGTTTCGTTGGGTCATGCAGGGCAACTTCTCGTACCAACTCGTGGTGGAAACGGGCATCGCGGCGGCCCCCATCGTCAGCACGGCAGACCCAACCACGGGGTACCATTTCTTCA
>JBMZMP010000037.1:228-11042 GCA_049619235.1 Thermoplasmatota archaeon | reverse complement strand
CACTTGGGAAATGCGCTCCGCACTCCCCTGCACAACCGCCTCTTCTGGAACCTCAGAAGTCAATTCCACGCCCACTTGCTCCGCAGGCGCAGAATAGGAATCCAAGGAGTCCCGCACCACGCGGGCAAGGTCCATGGGCTTCATTTCCACCGCGAGCGCCTTGCTTTCCAAGCGCGCCACGTCCAAAATGTCCGAAATCAAGGAGGACAAACGGTTCAAGTTGCGCCCAATCACCTCTTGGGCCTTCATTTGTTGCTCACTCAACGGCCCGATGGTTTCGGTCGTAAGCAAATGGTGCTGCAACCGAATGGGTGTCAAGGGCGTGTTCAGTTCATGGGCGGCCATGTTCAAAAACTGGGTCTTGAACGCGTCTTGCGCCCGCAATTCCTCCAATTCGTCATGCGCCGCATCCAATTCCTGGATGAGCCAAACCATGTGCCCCTCAGCGGCTCGGTCCGGTTGCACTCTGAACGTGGCAGGGCCTCGACCGGTTGCCAGCTTCACTTTTTTTGGCGCAAGCAGCTCGCGGAGAGAACTGGCCGCGTCGGGCAGTCGATTCTGGAACAACTCCCTCGCCGCATGGTTGCCTCTGGTAGCACCCCCAGTCAACAGGAGGGCCGGCAATGGAACTTCCTCGAAGGAGGCGAATTCCGCAGGCATTGGTTTCGATTGGTTTGCAAAGAATTTAAACCCCCGGTTCCCGGGCAGACCAGCTCCGAGCCATCAAACGAGTGGTTGGAAAGCGGAAACTGAGCAACCTCACCGCAGGCCTCCAACCATTCGCTTAAGTATCGAAGAATCCAATTCTATCGCATGGACGCCGAGGAACGCAAAACCCGCATTCTCATCGTGGATGACGAACCAGACATCCTGAGCAGCTTGCAGGCACTCCTAAACGCGTTGGAACCCAGTTGGGCCGTGGACACGGCAAACGGCGGCCCCAACGGGTTGGAACAACTTCAGAAGCAATCCTACGACGTGGTGATCAGCGACTACCGCATGCCCGGAATGGACGGCTTGGAATTCCTCAGCAAGGCCCGAAAGTCCTCCTCCAGCATGCCAATGGTCCTCATGACCGCATTTCCGGACCTCAAAATTGCCATCGACGCCATCAATGAAGTGGGCATCCAGAATTTCTTCACGAAACCCCTGGACCCAGACGAAGTCATCAAGGTCCTCAAAGAACTGCTCGCATCCAAAGACCGCGCCCTGCAAAAGGACCGCGCGTTTGCTCGGGCCATGGACCTCGCGAGGAAGAAACCATGAGCCAAGCACAAGCCAAAATGCAGTGCCAAGCGGTGCTCCAGAAACTCATCGACGGGGATGCACAAGCGGCATCCATTGTTGCCCGCGACGGAGTGCCCGTCCTGAGCCAATGGAACATCAGCGCCAACGAGGACCTCTTCGCCGCCATGGCCGCGGCCATGTTCGGAGCCGCCGACGCATGCGCCATGGAATCGGGGCGGGAAAGCCCGCAACAAGTGAAGGTACGAGGCGACGGCTACGAATTCGCAGTCCACAGCCTCGACGACCAACACCTGCTGGTCCTCATCGGCGCCGGCGCCCCCGCCTTGGTTGATGAACTCCGGGACGCGTTGCAAGATGCCTGAGCTACGTTTTGGATTCCCCGCCCTCGATCGGCACCTGACCGAATCCACACTCCTCATCCACAATGAACCCGGCGTAGACCCCAGCCCATTCCTACGGCAAGCCGCTGCGCAATACGACGGCCCCGTCATCGTCATCTCCACGCACCTGGGACCCACCCGCATTCGAGCCCAATACGGTGACTCCGTACACATCGTGGACGCAGTCTCCGACCTACTTGGAAGAAAATCCAAGCACCCCCGTGATTTCCACGTGAAAGACGCGGCCAACGTGGCCGCCATCCTGGCAAAAGCGGATGCCGCAGCCCACCAGTTGCCCGGCGCCCTCCTCATCATCGATTCCCTCAGCGGCATGGCCATGCGGGACCACCCCGACAAATTCCAAGCACACGGCGGCCGCATTTTGCAACTGCTCGACCGAGTCTCCGCAGCCATTTGCATCCACACAGATTGGCACGACGGCTCCGATGGCATCCGGAACATTTTCCGGCAACAGCTCGCTTTGCAAGGTGTCCGGGGCAAAATCCTCACCAGCCAATTCTTCCGGGTGGAACACGCGGACGAAGGCAAAACCAGCGCGCCCGTCCTGTACCGGGAAGCATCCATGGGACTGCAAGCCTACGTACCCAAGCTCGTCGTAGCAGGCCCACCCGACGCCGGCAAAACCACGTTCATCCACACAGTCAGCCACGCCGCGCGCAGCGCCGAATACAAAGGCATCACCGTTGGGATCGATCGCGGCATCGTTGAAACGGAAGGCCTGCGGATCGAATTGTACGGCACGCCCGGCCAGGAACGGTTCCATGCGCTGGCTGCTCCGCTGCTTGCGTCCGCCATCGGACTTCTCCTTGTGGTGGACTCGACAAAACCCGAACGTTTTTCCTACACGAAAAACATCTTGGAACGCGCACAACAGGAGGGCAAAGCGATTGTCGTTGCCGCCAACAAGCAGGACCTCAAAGGCGCGCTTTCCGCGGCAGAAATTGCCAAGCAGCTTGGCCTTGAACCACACATGGTCCTCCCCTGCAACGCGAACGACATGGCTGCCTCCCAGAAAGTTCTGTCTGCCATTGTTGAGGCGGTGCTAAACCCATGACCCACCCCACTGGCTCGAAACGGCTGGACCAGCTCCTTGGCGGCGGCATTCCCGGAAAAAGTCGCGCCCTCATGTACGGGCCAAGTTACCAAGGTAAGGAAATCCTGTCCCGACAAGTTGCCCTCCATACGCTTCAGGGCGGCCACCCCGTCGTCATGGTTTTGACGAACGAAACCGCGGCGGATTGCATGGCGGAGATGCGGAAAATGGACCCCGAAGTGGAATCCGCGCTCTCTGATGGCACATTGTTGTTCGTTGACACCTACGCCAACTCCATTGGCGTTGACGAGGCACACCCCAACGTTGAGTACGTGGAAAGCGCCCTCGACTTGAACGGCATCACCATTGCACTCAACAAACAACAGGCACGCGTGCTTGGAAAACACGACGAGCACCTCGTCATTTTTGACTCCGTTTCCACCCTCGTCCTGTACTCCAACGCCCAATCCACATTCCGTTTCCTGCAGATCCTGGTCGGCAAAGCCCGCCAAGTGGGCGCCGCAAGCCTGGTTCTCCTGGACGCCGGCATGCACTCCGATCCAGAAGTGCAAATGTTCCGACATCTTTGCGACGGGGCAATTGAAATCGAAGCCGATGGCAACAAAACCCGGCTCCGCGTGACCGGGCTCAACAGCAAGCGCGCCGCAGGGTGGCTTGATGCGCGCTTTAGCGAAACAAAGTTCGACGTGGTCGGCAGCCTTGCAGCAGGTCGGATTCAATGAATGAAGAGGGTGTTTCCGAAATGATTGGCACCGTGCTCTTGCTCGGAATCACAGTTGCGATTGCTGGTTTGTTCGGCTTCATTCTCCTCAGCCAAGATGGCCCATCAGAATACCAATACTCCCAGGTCCGGTACGGCTTACAGGCAGGGCCAGACAACACATGGGACACGGGAGACGAAATGTTCTCGCTATCACACCGGGGCGGGGAACCCTTCCTCGCATCCCAAACCACCATTCGCTTGACGCTGAATGGGACCTTGGTTGAGGTCACAGGCGCAGCGCTCGGCGGCCATTTTGCCGACGGACAGCTCAGCATCGGCGAAACCTGGACCTACACACTCCAAGCCGCAGCGGATGAACCACTCGAGGTTCGAACCATTGTACCACAACAACTCCACTCCGAGTGGAAGAACGGCGTCAGCTCTGGCGGAGGCGGCGTGGTGGTCAACCCCTGCGACTCCGACACCACCAACCCGACCGTCGGCGCCATCACCACTGCCCCAGCCGACATCAACACAGACACCGTTGGCAGTGTCCTGGTCACGGTTCCCGTCACCGACGCGTGCGGCTTGCAATCGGTCACCCTCACCTATGGAACCAGCGGCAGCACCACCGTCACCATGACCCAAAGTGGAACCTGGCAAGCAACCATTCCCGATCTTGGATGGTCCACCCTTGGTGGCTCCACGCTGAGCCTGCAGGTTCTTGCCACCGACACCAGTGGAAACCAAGCCTCTGCGTCCAGAAACGAAGCCATTGACCAAATCGGCGTCAACTTCCCTTACTGGGACACCAACTGCAACGGCCAATACGATGCAGGCGAATCCAACTTGGCCTCCGCACTCTCCGACGGCAAGCACAAGGACCAGGATGCCTGCGTCGTGCTGCCCGCCGGGTGGGGAGCCCAAACCCGTAACGAATGGGACCTAGACGTTGGTTCTTTGCTCGTTCGAACGGACTTGTACGCAGACGACAAAGACATCGATTTACAAACCCGTGTTGGCAATCTTGACATCCAAGGCATGCGGATTGAAGCCGTCGAAAAAGTTCAACTCCGCGCCGAACTCTTGCTAGCAGCCAACAACGCGACCATCATGGGGCGGGAAATCGACATTGACGAAGAAGGCAACGCTGGCACGATGGACTTCCGGGATGCAACCCTCATCGCCAATGGCGGCAGTGGCGACCACATCAACATCCGCAACGATGGCGACTGGATCCGCATGGAACGAGCCACCATGACCGGAAACGGCGACATCATCATCAGGGCAGACACCACCCTCGCAGCTGCAAGCAGCACGCTCAGTGCCGGCGACGACATCACTCTCACATCAACCGGTGGCATGGACGTCCGAAACGCAGATCACACTGCAGTGGACAACATGGCCATCGTCACGCAAGTGACGGACTCGGTGCAAGTGGAGAACTTCTGCGGCCACGACGAGGACGACAACATCCCTGCAACGGGCATCATTTCAGGCATCATTCGAATCGGCTGCGCGGTGGTTGTATGAAACAGGACGCCGTGAGCAACATCATCGGAGTCATTCTGCTCCTGGGCATCCTCAGCGTGTTCCTCGTCGTCATTCGCGTCGACTGGGTCCCTGAATGGGAAGAAGCCAAAGACGCCCGCATGACGGAGGACGTGGAACAACAACTGAGCCAAATCAGCCTCGCCGTCCAAAGTGACCACCCATCCCCTGCCGTGTACCCAGTAGATTTGAGTCGGGCCACCAGTTTCTGGGTCCCCGTCCAGATACCGGCATCCATCGGCTTCGAGCCCGACGTGGTGCAGGGTCAACTGGACATGCAATTCCAAGCGCTTTCCCGAAATGGTCAGTCCGCATTGGTGGCGGACCCAGGTTGGTCCAGCCTCAGCTCGGCGACCGCAGAGCGCGTGGAATGGCTCCGAGTTCGCATCCCCGATGTTGCGGGCGCGGCGGGCAACACCACGATCACGTTCACCGATAACAACGGACCCTTGGGGACCATTGACATCGGCCGCGACAACGGGCTTGAGCTGCGATTGTTGGTTGGCGGAAACGTCGTGGACACGGATCACGTGGCAAGCGATGGCTCCTCAAAGCCCCACATTGCAAACCTCCTCACGGACCTCGAAACACAGGGAATCCTTGCAGGCGCCTCCGGACCGATTCAAATCAACATCGCAAACGGCTTAGGCGCACAATTCTCCTGGGCCCTCGAATCAGGCGGAGTCGTGGAAGCCAGCGCCGGAAGCGTGTCCGCCTGGCAGCCCTCCTTCGCCGGAGGACGACTGTTTGTCGACCTGCCCCACACAGAGCTCATCGACCAACGATTCTCCCTGGAAAACGGGGCACTTGTACTGGACCAAGCAGACGGGTCGGTGGTGCGAATCCCCGCAGGCCTCGTCATCGAAAACGGCGCCGTCCAATTCCACTGGTCCAACCTCACTGGACCCGTTGAAACCGCAAGCGACAGCCGAACCCTCGGCGTGCAAGTTGTGGAAACGAGCAGCCGGTCCGCGACGGGCTGGACCGACGCATTCACGTACCAATTCCAAACCCCCAACCCGGAAGCCTGGGCCGCCGCGTGGCAGCAACAATTCGCAGAAGCCGGCATCCCCAGCTCCCAGTACACAATCGCAACCACCTCCTCCCTCGTCACCCTCACCTACGACGGCCCCGCCGCCGACGCATCCAGGGACATCTACGTCTCCTGGACCCAACGAAACTACCAATTGGACATCGTGATGTAATGAGCCTGACCACCATCCCCCCCGTACAATCGCCTTGGAAAGAAGTCAGCCGGTACGTGATCCAGGACGGCGTCACCTTGGTTCGAATCTTGCTGAACCAAGACACCCAACAACGAGAATACCAAGTGGTGGAACCCCGCCTCGATGCGAAAGAACAGGAAACGAAGCAGTTCCTGCGAGATACCCTCATTCGGACCATGGAAGCAAGGCCCCGCGAGGACCCCGAGACTGCCCTGCAAGCGTCCTGCGATGAAATCCTGGCCACGTACAAAATGAAACTCGATGCGCGGACGCGTGGGCGACTCATGTACCACTTGCGCAGAGACATCCTCGGATACGGCCCCATTGATGTCATGATGCAGGACAAACAACTGGAGGACATTTCCTGTGATGGCCCCGGGATCCCCATCTTCGTTTTCCACCGGGAGCACGAATCCATGCGCTCGAACGTGGTCTTCGAAGACGACTACGACCTGGATGCGTTCGTCATCCGCCTTGCACAGATGGCTGGAAAGCACATCAGCCTCGCAGAGCCCCTCCTAGATGCCACGCTACCAGAAGGCAGTCGGTTGCAGACGACCTTGAGCCGCGAGGTCACGACTCGTGGAAGTTCGTTCACCATCCGGCGGTTCCGCGAGGAACCACTCACACCCCTGGACTTGATGGCCTACAACACCATCGACGCCCGTCTCGCTGCATACTACTGGATTCTCATGGAATCGGGTGCAAGCCTGGTGTACGCTGGTGGGACCGCGAGCGGAAAAACCACGGGCTTGAACGCCATTTGCCAGTTCATTCCCCCCGAAAGCAAAATCGTGAGCATCGAGGACACCCGCGAATTGAGCCTGTTGCACGAAAACTGGATCGCAGGGGTCACCCGCACGGGGTTCATTGGTGCCAAGAACAGTGGCTCGGACGCAGGCATTGGCATGTACCAATTGCTTGCAGCTGCGCTCCGGCAACGCCCCGAGTACCTGCTCGTTGGTGAAGTTCGTGGCACAGAAGCCCTGACCCTCTTCCAAGCCATGGCCACCGGCCACGCCGTCTACTCCACCATGCACGCAGACTCCGTAACGAGCGCCGTGCACCGCCTAGAAAATCCACCCATCTCTGTCCCCCGGATGATGCTCCAAAGCCTGGACGCCATCAGCATCCAATCCATGTTCCGCAGGGACGGCAAAACCCAGCGCCGCGTGCGGCAAATCGTGGAAATCAGTGGCATCGACCCCGATACGGGAGAAATCCTCACCAACACCGCGTTTGAATGGGACCCGCTCACGGACACATTCGAATTCCTAGGGAAAAGCCACGTCCTCGACCACTTCATGGACCTCCGCGCCCTGGACGAAGAAGGCATGGAAGCAGAGTGGGACCAACGCATGCAATACTTGACAAAGCTGCAAGCCAAAGGCGTCAAAGGATACCGCGCCTTCTCCGAAGCCATCCACCAGTACTACCGGGACCCAGCAAAGGCATTGAAGAGGACCCATGGCTGATTACGCGCACCGCTTGTATCACCTTGGCCCCAACATCGGGGCACGCTTTGCCAGGTACCACCCCCGGCTCGATTCCCAACTCCAACGTGCCCGCATCCTCATGCGGAAAGAGGTGTACGCGGCCATGGCCATCTGGACGACCCTCTTTGCGCTTCTTGCAGCCCTGCTCGTCGTGGGGCTGTTCGCCTTAGGTGACCAGCAGGGGTACCTCGAACTGTCCTCCCAAACCATCATCATCCTTGCTGCAGGAGGCTTGCTGACAACAATTCTCACGTATGCAAGTTTCTACATCCGACTGCCCTTGCGCGTCCAGAGTCGGCAACGGGACATCGACGCAAAACTGCCCTACGCAATCAACTACCTCGCCGCCATGAGTGGCAGCGGTGGCACCCCAACGGCCATGCTACGGGGGCTTGCGCGCCAAGAAGTGTACGGTGAAGTCCAGAAGGAGATTGCCTGGGTGCTCCGTGACGTGGAAGTCCTAGGTATCGACCTGTTGACCGCGCTCGCCAAGGCGCAGGACCGCGCCCCCAGCACAAAGCTCCAAGATTTCCTGCAAGGCATCAGCACGAACCTGAGCACCGGGGGAGACCTCGACACCTACTTCCAGGCAAAGAGCGAACAATACATGACGGAAAACCGCCAACGCCAGGAGGGTTTCATCGAAAGCCTTGGCGTGCTTGCGGAATCCTTCGTCACCGTCGTCGTGGCCGCTCCCTTGTTCATCGTCGTCTTGATGAGCGTCATGACCACCTTCAGTAGCGGAGGATCATTGCTCATCGGCTTCGTACTCACACTCCTCATCGTCCCCCTGAGCCAAGCCGCATTCGTAGTCGCCATCAACACACTCACACCGGAGGCCTAAATGGCGCACAAAGCACGCGACACCGCCCTCGTCACCATCGGATTCATCCTGATGGCCGTCCTGATTGGCGCCAGCGTTGCGCTCCTTCTGGGGCAAACCATCGGACCCGTGGAAGGAGACCACTGGATCCACCTCATGTCCGCCGGCATCCTCGCCGGAATTGGACCCTACGGATTCATTCTCTCTGCCCGCGAACGGAACCGCCTCGCCATGGAAGACCGCTTCCCCGACTTCCTGCGCGACTTGGCAGCCAGCCACCGCGGCGGCCTGACCCTGCCCGCGGCCATCGCCGTTGCCGCTCGAGGCGATTACGGTCCGTTGTCGGGAGAAATCCGGAAAATGGCCGACCAGCTTTCCTGGAACGTGAATTTCCGGGAGGCGCTAGAAAACTTCGCCCAACGAGTGGACGCACCCCTGGTCGCCCGGGCCGTGAACCTGATTTTGGAAGCAGACCGGAGCGGCGCATCCACGGTTCAAGTGCTGATGGCAGCAAGCCGGGACGTTCGGGAAATCAAGAAACTGGACAACGAGCGCCGAGTGCAAATGTCCCTTTACACAATCGTGGTGTACGTGGCCTTCTTCGTTCTCCTCGGAGTCGTTGCATCCATGTACACGCAATTCATTCCAGAAGTCATGCGGACGGCTGACCAAGTCGCCGGTGAGGACGTACCGTTCCTGCAAGATCTCCCCAGCCTTCGGGAATTCCAACTCTTTTACTTCTTGACGGCCATCGTGCAAGCCGTCGGAGACGGCATCGTAGCCGGTGCCCTCGGAGCCGGAAAGCCCGTCCTGGGCCTCAAGCACAGCTTCATCATGACCGCGTTCACGTGGTTGACCTTCGCCCTCATCCTGTGAAACCTGATACCATGAAATTGAAACTCCTCGCCCTCGCATTGCTCCTCTTGCTGCCCGCAAGTGCCCAATTGGAACCGATCACGGATGGATTGTCCCCCAGCTTGGAACTCTCCATGCCTAGCGAGGGCACGGTTTCCGTGGAAAGCCCTGAAACGTTCGAAATCACCATCACGAACACGGCAACCGCCACCGGCACGCCCCTGGACCAACCCGTTGAGGTGAAACTCCAATCGAGTGGTGCCCCCGAAGGTTGGGTCGTGGAATTCTCGCCCACGGTCGTGGATGTGATGCCGGGCGCGTCAGCGACTGTGGACATGATTGTCTCCGCGGCACCAGGCTCTGCAAGCGAAGGGGACCTAACGGTGCGTGCATTTGCCAACAGCGGGCTAGGTCCCTTGGTTGGCGAAGGGGACGCAGAAGCCACCATCTCCATCACCACCTCAGAAAGCGCAACCCGGAGTCTCCTAGAGGCGCTTGGGCCAGGCGTTTGGGTGATTCTCGCGCTTCTGGTACTGACGGTGATTTTGGCAATCGTGATGTTTGCCCGTGCGAACCGCAAATCGATTCAACTTCACACGTCCGATGAACACTTGCAACTTGAGCCCGGAACCCGCGTGGATGTGCCGATCACGGTTCGAAACGTGGGACGAGAAGCCACGACGGCGGTACTGGACGTGAGTGAATCCCAAAACGGGTGGGCCGCATTCATGCTCACCCCGGAAATTCGGCTGAAAGCCGGCGGGCAAGAAGAAACCCAATTCGTCGTCATCGTCCCAGAGGACGCGACAAGCGGCGCCGATTACGTGATTTCCGCGAGCGCATTGGTGGACAGCAAACCCACCACACTACGAATCAAGGTTTCTTTGGCGTAAACGTCAGCGAGGAACTGTTGATGCAGTAGCGGATGCCTCCCTTTTCGGGGGGACCGTCTGGGAACAAATGCCCCAAGTGGGCACCACAATTCGCGCAAACCACTTCCGTACGGGTCATGCCGTGGCTCTTGTCCAATTTTTCCCCAATGTTTTCCAGGGCCCCTCCGTGAAATGCGGGCCAGCCGCAGCCACTTGCGTACTTGTCTTGTGAATCGAAGAGGTCCTTGCCACACACGACGCAATCGTAGCGACCTTCTTCGAAGTGGTCGTCAAACTCGTTCCGAAACGGCGGATCCGTGGCTCCCTCCTGGGTGACACGCCACTGTTGCTCCGTGAGACGCTTGCGGAGATCTTCTACCACTTGTCAACCTCGTCGTGGATGGTTCGCAAGTCTTCTGACCGGTCCCGAATCCAGCGGCGTTCAACGCGGATGATTTCCGAGGGGCGGGTAGATTCCTTGCTCGGCATTGGTTGTGCCATGGGAACGGAAGATGTCCCAAGGGGTGTAGATTTTGTGGTGCGCCCGTCCGGGAGATAACTGGCCAAAATTGGCAGAATCGTGAG
>JBMZMP010000037.1:0-218 GCA_049619235.1 Thermoplasmatota archaeon | reverse complement strand
GCTCGCGACAGCCAAGGCGGCCACGATGCCAAAGTGACGCAGGGGCACCAGGCTGCTGAAACCAAGCACGCTGAATGCGAACACGGTCGTGACGCTTGCGCTTAGCACAGGGCGGCCAACGCTTTGCATGGCCGCTTTTGCTGCCTCGTAGCTACTGTGTCCGCGTTTCCGGTCGTCCACGTAATGTGCCATGATGTGGAGACTATAGTCCACGCCGA
>JBMZMP010000036.1:10836-11053 GCA_049619235.1 Thermoplasmatota archaeon | reverse complement strand
CACGCTAACGCTCGGCTTCCTGGATGTCCTTTCCAACATGGTCAAGGTCACGGACCTCGAAGCCGTCGCCAGCTCCGACGACGTCACAAACGCACGCGACGACGTGGTGGCAGCTGTTGGCAAGCAACAGGAGGACACGGAGAGCGCCAAAGCAGCAGCGGAAGGAGCAGAAGCCGCCACGATCGGCCTGGTCATTTCCTGCATCGTGTTCGGGGGA
>JBMZMP010000036.1:8252-10826 GCA_049619235.1 Thermoplasmatota archaeon | reverse complement strand
ATTCGAAGCCTTGAGAAGTACAACTACAAGCGCGAAGACATCGTCCAAGAAGTCGCCAAACGCCTCGGCATCCCAGACGACTACGGCAAGCGACGGAAGGAGGGACATGACCCGTAAGCGCCGGCAAAGGCAGGAGAAGCCGCAGGAGGCCCGTTTGCGTGGCACCAGCGACCTCGATGCCCCCCGCGCCTCCACGTTCACCAAAGTCATCGCCACGGTCCTCTTCGCGTCCGCTGCCTGGCTGATCTTCGCGTACACCGTCGGCGACCAGGGCACAGTGGACCTTGTCACGACGCGCCTTTGGCTGCAATTCGTGGACTTCTTCTTCAAGAACTGGGCCTGGCTGATCCTCACGCCGGCCGCTTTCCTCGCCGGCCGCTTCAGCATGCGATCCCGCGTCCTCGTGTACATCAAAGGCAACGCATTCGCCAAGCGCTACAAGTACCGCTTCAGGAGCTTCAAAACCAACGGCTCAAACGTCTACTGGCGCGAAGGCGACAAAATTGCCAGCGCAAACAAGGCCCTCCTCAAGCGCACCAGCCGCTTCGGCGGCCGCATGCTCGTGGGAGCCTTCGAGCGCTACGTGGAAGGCAACAAGGTCACGTATGAAACGAGTGGAATGGAAGTCAGCAACAGCGACGTCACTCGCCGCAAAATGGAGCAATACGCCGAAGAAAACATGGCGCTGCGCGACGAACGCCTCAAAGAGATCCACGAGCGCCGCGAGGTCAAGGAATGAAAGCAGCTGCGCTTCTCCTCCTCGTGCTGTTGCTGCCCCTCGCAACGGCCGCCAATGACGTCCAATTGCAGGTCTTCAATAACTTCCAGTACCGAAGCGACCAGGACATCGTCGTGGGCTTCCAAACCCAGTTGTTCCGCAACAACATTCCCCAAGAGGACACGCTAAGCGTCAAAGTAACCACGAAAACAGGCACGCCGTTCCCCGTTGAGGATGCAGCCGGCTTGCAACGCGGCGTCCGCCCGTTTCCAGTCACCAACTACCTCAATTTCGGGGAACTGGAACCAGGCACATACGACCTCGTGGTCCACGCCAGCGCCGGCGGAGCCTCCTACACGAATGCCTTCCGCGTCAAGGTGGTCCCGCCTCCTGTTGCGTACACTGCAGACGTCAAGGGCGGCCGTGACGCTGTTTTGTTGTTCGAACCACACGACCCCGACCCCAGCAAGGTCTTCACGATCACCGTGGAGCGCCCCGCCCTGGGCGTCGTGGAGACGTACAAGGAATGGAACCGCAGCGAATTGGATGTCCCCTACTTTCCCTTCGAAGGCGTCAACGTGAAAGTTGTGGATCCCAACGGGTGGCCCAATTATGACAACAAGAAAACCGACTGGGAAACCGGCGTCATCACGTACCCAGCGATCTTTCATTTCCCAGACCAGGACAAGAGCGAACAGGGCCAAAAAGCGCGACTTTGGAAGGGGCTCGTTATCGTGGCCGCCCTGGGCGTCGTTGGCACGGCGCTCCTCGTGAGCTCGCGGAAGGGTTGGATTTGAGCCTGCTAGCAAAGCGCCTGCAGCTCGTGGGCAGCAACAGCACTTTCCTGACCACGAAAGAGATCCAATTGCTCCTAGAGGCCTGCAGCCAGTTCAAAATCGACTGGACCACCGGCATCGAAACCACTTGCAGTCACCCCGTAGCTGCCAGCTGCGAGCACGGCGAACCGTTTCTCGTGTACCGGCGACACGACAAGAGCCTCATTCCTCGCCTCGAAGACGTCAAGGTCCGCACGAAAACCGTGGGCACCGAGCGAGATCTCAAAGTGCCTGACATCGACGTCACCCGCGCCCTCGTCCTAAAAGGCGTGATTCTTGGCCGCTTGCGGGAGGACGCATAATGGACGTCGCCCAGAAAGCCGTTAACTTCGAGTCCATGGTGCAAAACGGCTTCAACGCATACGACGAAGCCCGCGTGGCCAAGGACAAGGCGAAAGCGGCGTCGTGGCTTTGCAACCTGTACAGCAACCTCGAAGGCATCAGCACGGACCTCGGCACGTGGCGCCAAGAGTGGAACGAATTGGGCGGAGAAGAGCTGCTGGACATCCTAGCAACGGATCCAGGGCTTTTGGAATGGAGCGCTTTGGACGTCATCAAGCGCCAGCTCATCAAGCTCCTCGATTTGCGGAAAATGGGTTTGAATCTCATTGCAGCTGATCCCGTAGCTGCCAAACGCGCCGCCCTCCTGGCACGAGGGCCAAAAACGGAAATCCACTCCACCGAAACCGTCGCTACGGACCACAGCACCGAACCCCAATTCTTCGCGGTCTACTACGAGGAACCCGATGAATAACGAAGGCAGCATGATCCGAAAGATCAGCTGGGACCGCCGCGAGGAAATTGCCAAAAAAATTCGATTGGAAGCGGGGAGCGACGAAGCCGCAGGCATGTACGCAGAAATCATCCTTCGAGGCGACCCCGACACCGCGCCATCTGCCGCCCTCTACCTCTACGAAAAACGCCTGGACCGCCTGGACCAGCGACGTGCAAAGCAAGCTGCTTACGACGAGGCCCGTGCATGGTTCTCTTGGCTCGAAAGCCTTCACAAAAGCGCAGCAA
>JBMZMP010000036.1:0-8242 GCA_049619235.1 Thermoplasmatota archaeon | reverse complement strand
CCCCCTCGCCGAAATGGCCATCAGTGTTCCCCCAGGGCACGGAAAAGTCCGAAAATTGTGGGACGACTTCCTGCTCCCCACAGTCTTCGAAACCATTTTCGACGTCTCCTACGGCCGCGAAGCGAGCCTCTACGCTCCAACAGGGAAAGGAAAGTCGCACACAGGCGCACATGGCTCCGGTGAATGGCTTCGCTCCAAACCCAACCGGTACGTCATCCATAACATCAACCAGTTGCACTTCGAAGACCCCGAACTACGCGAACGGGCCTTCGAACTCCAATACGTCAGCGAATTATTCAGAAAAACCGCCGAAATTCTTCTCGAAGATCCAGACGCGGAAATCCTCGTCATCATCGACGAAGCAGCTCAAACCCTTCTCACGGAAGCCGGTAGCACCGAGGAAATCAAGATGGTAAACAAGATCCGTGGCTTCAAGCGAAAATTCAACTGGACCATCTGGTGGCTCTGGCAAGAATGGGACCAAATTTTCCCCACGCTTCGAAACCAAGAAAATACGACAATTACGCAGATGCGCAAGGAAACCCAGAGCACCATCAACGTCCGCTACAAGCCCGAAGGAGCGCAGGACTGGATCAACCAAACCTTCGAAGGGATCCCCGGCCTCGAAGGCACTGGAATCTCTTACAACCACAAGGGATTGACATCCATGCAAATCGACATCGACTTCGGCGTCTTTGTTCGAAAATTCACGGCCATTAATCCCCAAACCCCGATGGAAGTCGCGCGGGCCATGCTCGACATTCTCGAAGACAAGGAGGTCTATTTCCCAGAATTCCATTCCCGCTGGGGCTTCCCAACTGATGAAGAAGACCGGAGTGCCAGGAAGGCATCGGCCTTTGCACTGCATAAGTCGACGATTTTGGAAAATCCCGCCGAGTTCCGCAGCGAGAAAGGTTTCAGCCCTAGCCTCATCGAATCTCGGTTGGGGGTGCCTTCGAGGGCGGCGCAAACCCTTAGCGCGGATCTCAACCAGCAATTCAAAGTGGATCTGACGTGGATTCAGAACAAAAGCGAGTCATTTCGGGATCCTGCGACCAATTCGTACACCGTGGAACGGCTCATCGAGAAGGGCGGTTTCTTGCCCGAATACGCGGAGGTGTTGGCATCCAAATTGCCGTAGACACACACACGCCGGTCCGCTGCGTAAGAGAGTACGCGCGTGTGGGAATGCAGGGGGCGGCGATCGTCGTGGTCCTCGTCGATGAATTGGATGAAAAAATGGCTTCGAAAGTGGGGGGTTTCCGTGTCAATCATGGCAGAAAGCGGCCCCTCGTACCTGGAACGCGGCGACGTCGGTCCCCGCGGGCGCGGGAACGCCTGGACCAGCTACGCCGCGTACACAATGCCCTGGCGGTCCGTGGTGATGTCCCCAGGCAACCAGAACGGCGCGTCCTCGTGGACGGGCAGGCCTTCGAGCACGAGAAAAACGGCAACAACATCCATGCAGGAGGGACGCCCGACTGCATTTAGGCCGCCCTGGTACACCCATTGGCCTACGCGCCGTGAAAAATGCGTGCCTCTTATGCAAAATCGACAAAGTTGGGTTCGATGAACGCCAACGAGTTTTGGAACCAGCTGCAGATCTACCTCCACGTCCACAGCGGCCTATCCGATGCAGCTGCGCGGGGAACTTCCTCCGTCCTGGCACGGATGCCAGAAATGGGCTTCCAGCTCAACCGGTTCTTGTTGTCAAGGGAAGACGCCATCGTCGAGGGCGACCGCTTCCTACTGCAGCAAAAGCAGCTGCGCGGCGAAGCCAGTGGCTACAACAACTACGTCAAGGCCATCAGCCACGCCTTCGCGTCCATTGGGTGGCAACTCGGCAAGGAGCCGTATTGGACGTGCGCGGACGTCCGCCACGTGCCGATTCCGATGTACACGCAGCAACAGGTGCAGGCCTGGTCCAAGTTTCGGCCCACTACGGACCTTCGATTGCAGACCGCGGCGATCTGGGAGCTGAACGTCAACACGGGGATCCGGCGCGGGACAATGGCCGCCATGCGGCGCAGCCACTTCGACTTCGACGAAGGCACGTACTTCCTCACGAGGCGCAGCAAGAAGGGGAAGGTCGGAAAGCACACGTTCGCCAACCCGAAGATCTGCGAGTACGGATTTCTCCAGGAGTGGCTAAAGCGCGTCGCGGACCTCGCCGAGGATCCGGAGACAATTTGGATTATCAAGCCCCAGCGCGAAAAATGGCTGGAATACAGGCGCGCGCGTGGGTTGTCGGTGAACGTGGAAATGCCTGCATACGTGCGGGCGGACGCCGAAGACCTGGGCAGCAAGTACACCAACGCCAAGCAATTCATCGGCTTCAGCTGCGCACATCAACGCGGCCGCGCCACGTTCGCTACGTACCTCTGGCGAGCAACAAGAGATCTCATCTTGATCAAAGAGTATCTGGGCCACACAAGCGTCGCCACCACGGAACGGTACTTGCGGCGGATTGGTGCGTGGTTGATGGAGCCGTACCCCAGTGGAATCGCGTTGCCAATGAAGGGGTATTTGGGTGGCCAGCAACGCCTAACGGACTTTCTTTCGGCTCCTGCAGCTCCTACCCTGCAGGGGTTCTAGGCGAAACCGAGGTGGTTAAGTACGGCCGCCCAGATGTTTTGGTCGTGCTAACCGTAAAGCGCCTTCGCGCTACCGGTCGAGAGCGTAAGCTCTCCCGCTACCAACAAGTAGCTTTTTCATCCCCCTTTGACTCACCAAATTGTAGCCCGTGCCCAGTACGTGCCACCGGAAACCCTCTTTTGGAGCGCTTCACGGTTAGCACACAATTGGCGCAGAACGGCCAGTGCTCACATTCCTCCGACAAGGAGGAAAAGCTGCAACAGGTTCGGACAACAGTTCGAATCTGTTGCGGCCCACCTTTTCTCTCTTCTTTTGACTCAAACCAATTCACCAATCCTGTTTTTATTCCTGAGGAGTCGGTTTTGGCATGGGACGATCTTCTCCGTTGCCGCAACCACTGCATGAAAACCGCTGGCCGCTCCGAGTGTTCTTGACGATTTCCGTGTTCATTGGCCTGGTCGCATTGGCGGCCATGATTTCCGCGCCCCGGGAAGCGACCGGTGTCCTCACAGGGAGCCTGGTGGTGGTGACGATTTTGTGGATGTTGTTTGCCCGTTCCGTGATGCGGCACGCCCATTCCCGGCCCAAGTTGGTGCGGGAACAAGCGATGCTTTGGGACAACGTCCGGGACGAAGTGCAGGACGAGGATTTGCTGTCCACCATGGAAACCATGACCGACGAGGAGTTCCTCAAGCGCGCCTGGCGCATCGCCTCCGTCGTCTGGACCACGTTGGTGGCGCTGTACGTCCCTGCACTGGTGCTGGCGGCCACGTTTTTCTTCACCAGTGGCCACGAAGAAGGGCACAAAATGGCCAGCATCCCGCCCTACGCGGGCGCCGCTGTGTGGCTCGCGGTGTGCATCGTTTTCGCCGTGCGGGCGACCCAGTTCAGCAGGCAACTGGACGGCGCGGAACGCGAAGCGGCAGAAATGCGCCAATCGGCACTGCGCAGCCATTTGTCGCAAAACACCAATTAGCTCCAGACGTTGCCTCGGCCATGACGGAACCGTTTCTTGCCGCCGCGCAGAAGAAGCTCTTGAAGGCACAAGCGGCGCGGGAGGAGCGGGACGCGGAGAACGCGGCGAAGACCGGCGAGCAAGCCGGGCCTACGCGACCAGGGTTTCGGGCGCGCCGCCAACCCACGAAGAGACAGGCGAACCGTTAGGTTAAACCCGACAATTTGTGCCCCAAGTAGGGACGCGTGGCACAGCCTGGATACTGCACCGGCCTTCTAAGCCGGGGGTCGCCGGTTCGAATCCGGCCGCGTTCGTCCACGTGGTGGAAAGGGCGCGCCGGTTCTGGCCGGCGGACTGCAGTGTTTGCGCAGCACGCACTGCACGAGGCGGGTTCGAATCCGGCCGCGTTCGTAATGTTCCTTGACGGACCTGCAGGAAAACTGGACGTGCGCGTCCATGGCGAAGGCCCCGGTGTGCTGTTGCTGCACCCCCACCCGTTCCATGGTGGCTCCATGGGCACCCGCTTCGTCCACCAACTCGCAAACGCCCTCGCCGACGCGGGGTACCAGGCGATTCGGTTCAATTTCCGCGGCGTTGGACGCAGCGAAGGCAGCTACGACCGGGGTTGGGGGGAACTCGAGGACGCGCTTGCCGTGTGGGACCATCTCCAACCGCGCTTCGTTGTGGGCTTCAGCTTCGGCGGCGCCATCGCCATGGAACTGGCCACCCAACGTGACCCCGCGGGTTTGGTGTGCATTTCGACGCCGGCGAAGGTACGGGACTCGGACCTGGAGCCCTGGCGGCAAGCCGCGGAAGTCACCTGCCCCACGGCATTCGTGCACGGCACCGACGACGACGTGGTGCCCCGGGAGCAAATGGATGCCCTTGCGGCGGGGCTCCAACCACCGCCTACGTGGTTCCACGTGGAAGGCGGAGACCACTTCCTGACGCCCACCCACTTGGATGCGGCCGTGGCGGCGACGCTTGCGGCAATGAAAGCCGTTAATGCTGACGCCCCGGTGGCCTGAATTCCTTGGAAGCGCGGCGCCAGGAAATCGTCGAAATTTTCTCCACGTACGGAGCCCTCGTCGAGCCTGCGCTCCTCACCTCCCTCGCCGCCGCAGATGACGGTGCCGTGCGGGCACAAGCGATTCTAACCCAGCTGAAGGAAGTCCCGTTCCATTTTGACGCCGTGATGTGGCGAGAGTTGGAGGAGCAACACCGCGAACAACTCACCCCCGACGCGCCGCACGCTGCCACCGAGGCGGATTTGGCGCGGAAGGAAGCGTTCCGCAAGACCGCCGCCGCGATTTACGACGGGCAAGGCAAACACAAGGACGTGGATGCGGAGGACGACGAGGACGACCACGAGGACACACTCCAATTGGACGAGTCGAGCCTCGAAGACGCGGCGCAACGGGCCAAGACGTTCAAAGTGAAACCCCGCAGCGACTGGCAGCCCCTCGCGGCGCAACACGAAGGGCAACTGGAAGTGGTGGAGGACATGACTGGGAACTCCACGTGCGAAGGCAGCACCAGTGACTTCGTGACCTACTTCCAGGACCGGTACCAAAAGATTGCGAAGATGCTCAAGCAACGCCGGGAGCTCCGTTCCGCCATCGAAGTGGAACGCATCCGACCAGGGCAGCAGGAAGTGCAACTCATTGGCATGGTCGTCGAAGTGGCCAGCACCAAGAATGGCCACAAGCGCATCGAAATCGAGGACCCCACCGGTTCCGTCACGTGCCTCGTGAACAAATCCGAGAACCAACTCCTAGAGTTCTCCAACAGCCTCGTCAATGACGAAGTCATCGGTGTCGTGGGCCAAGCGTCCAACAAAGGCGACCTCATTTTCCTCAGCAGCATCATGCGCCCCGACGTGCCAAGGCCGGACCACTCCAAGCCCCGAGGCGCGGAAGTCCCAGTCATGGCGGCGTTCCTGAGCGACATCCACGTGGGCAGCAACACGTTCCTCTCCGAGAACTGGGAGAAAATGTTGTCCTGGGTGAACGGCGGCGGGCAAACGAAACGGGAACGGGACGTTGCCGGCCGCATCAAGTACCTCGTGCTCCCGGGAGACCTCGTGGACGGCGTTGGAATTTACCCGGGCCAGAACGAGGAATTGACCATCACGGACGTGTATGACCAGTACGGCGCGTTTGGCGACTGGATGCAAAACCTCCCAGACCACTTGCAAGTGGTTGTGCAACCGGGCAACCACGACGTGTCAAGGCCCGCGGAGCCACAACCCGCCTTCACGAAGGAAGTGCAGGACCGCTTCAACCACCAAGACACCAAGTTCGTTGCAAACCCCGCCCGGTTCAACATGCACGGCGTGTCCACGCTTGGCTACCACGGCAGCAGCCTCATCGATTTTGCAACCAGCGTCACCCACTTGGAATACGAGGAGCCGTTGCCCGCGATGAAGCAGATGCTCCAATCCCGCCACTTGGCGCCATTGTACGGGGAACGCACCCCCGTCGCCCCGGAACACAACGACTACCTCGTCATCGACGAAATCCCCGACCTCTTCGTCACAGGCCACGTGCACGTGCCCGGCATCGAAACCTACCGCGGCGTGAACATGATCAACTGCGGCACCTGGCAGAGCCAAACCCTGTACCAGAAGATGCTCAACTTCACGCCGGACCCCGCAAAAATGCCCGTGGTGGACCTGCAAACCCTCCGAGGCACCCTTGTCTCGTTCCAAGACCCCGTCTCGGCGGGCACAGCCCATACGGCTTAAACCACGCAAAACGGTCCTCCGTCGGTTGGTATGGGTCTGAGTGAACGCATCCAAGATATGCTTGCAAACACCATGCGGTGGAGCGCCCGCCGCGCCTGGGGCGTCATCAGCGTCGTGTTGCTGCTGAGCGTGGCGTCCGGCGCCATCCTTTTGATGGTCGAACCCAACGTGGAAACGGACATCCAAAGCGGCTACTTCTCCAAGAACGACGAGCAAGCCAACATGTTCCGTGAATTGCGGGACAAAGTAGCGGGCGTGAACTCAGAAATCGTCTATTTTGAGCTCAAGGACAACGTCGACCTCGGCGAAGAGGGGGTCAAGTCCATGCAGTCCCTCGCCGCGCAGGAGGAATTGTTCCTGTTCGTGAAGGAGCGGTTCGTGGAACGCACAGCAGCCATGGGCATCAACGGCGGCCAAGGCGTGGACAAAGTCATCAGCCACACAAGCCTCCCCTACTTCGAGAAACTCATCTACTCCCAGTACCCCAACGGCTGCTTCTGCTTGGCCCCAACGGAGCCGGAGCACCAAGTCGCCCAGGAATTGTTGAACCAAGCCGACAGCACCGGCGCCGTGGCCTTGTACCACAGTGACGACCAACGTGCTGCTGTCATGTTCATCATTTACGAGCCGGACACCAGCGACCTTTCGAAGAAGGAGACCGGCGGGCTCATCAATGAAATCATTGGCGAGTACCGAGACTTGGAAGTCACGGAGAATGGCCCCAAAACCTTCGACTTGTGGAAGGACGACTACTTCGACTCCTGGGGCGTGCAGAGCTGGATTTACGTCATCGATGAACAAGTGGCCGTGGAAAGCGTCGCGTTCATCCTCACCGTATTTGCATTCCTCACCGTCACCTTGTTGTTCCTGTTCCGCAACGTCAAACGCGCGGCCATCGGCGTCATCACCGTCGCCATCATCCTCCTCTGGACCTTGGCCGGCATGACCATTGGCGGCGTCAGCGTTGGCTTCGTCAGCATGGCCATGTTCCCCCTGCTCTTGGGGGTCGGGGTGGATTACGTCATTCACATCATCAACGAGTTCGGCACGGAGCGGGCGCACGTGGACAGCAGCGACGAAGCCTTCGACCTCATTGGTCGCCGCGGTGCCGTTGCCTTGTTCATCAGCACGCTCACCACAATCAGCGGGTTCGTGGTGATGATCACCAGCACCAGCCCAATGATCGTGGAAATTGGCACCGCCACCATCATGGGCATGACCGCCATTTTCCTCCTCAGCATCACCTGGATTCCGGCACTACTTCATTTGAGCGTCCGCAACGAATCCAAGGAAGTGCTTCGTCCAAGCAACCTTGTTGGCAACTACGCAGCGACCGTTGGCAAACACAAAGCCGTCACCATCGCCGTGTTGCTGGTGGCCACGGCAGGGTTCGCCTACTTCATTCCGAAAACCGAGTACGTCATTGGAACCGTAGAAATCAACCTCCCACAGCGAGAAATTTTCACGGGCGACGACTCCCCCGAACACCGGGCGCACATGCTGGACATGTACGAACGGTTCCAAGTCAAAATCAAAGCCACTGGGCAAGAAACCATCATCACCCGGGCCCAGGAACCGGGCGGCCTCGCAACGAAGGCGGCCGTTGATGACATGATTGCCATCCACAAAGCGTTGCAAGCGGAGCCGTTCGTGCAAGAATCCGGTGGCGCGGTGAACTCCGTGCCATTCATCCTGAACCTGTACGAACTACTGAAGGAAGGCCTCGTGAGCGCAGGCCCAGGTGTCCTGGAAGGCGCCTTGCAGGGCGGCGTTCTGGTGCCGTGCCCCGACGAGGCCCCCATGTGCTTTGAGGGCCTCAGCCCGGACTACGACGACGACTTCGGCCTCATCCAGGACTGGACCGACGCGGACGTGAAAGCGGCCTACGCGGACATGTTGGCTCGGGAAGAATGGAAACCCCTCCTCTTGACGTTCATGGATGAAAC
>JBMZMP010000035.1:0-11168 GCA_049619235.1 Thermoplasmatota archaeon | reverse complement strand
GGTTCCTTGACGTACTGGGCGGGCAGCAGCATTTCGATGCCGGCATCGCCCGTGGTCACCGTCAGTTCTTCGGTGAGGAGACTGCCGTCAGGGAGTCGAACCTCGAGGCCCCGGTAGCTGGGGGGCATGATGATTTTGAGTTGCACGTCGCCGTACGAGAACAATCCTGCCGGGGCGACGACGCGAATGGTAGATTCTTCGAGTTTCGTATCGTCCACCACACGGCTTCCTGTGACGCGGTCAGTGGCTTCGAGGGGGATGCCTTCGTGAATCACCTTGGCGCGGGAAACGGACGCGGTGTACGCGGTTGCGGTTGCGGGCGTCGGGAGCAGGTTGGTGGAGGGCCCCGTGTTTTCGGCAAAATGCCAACCAATGACGTGTTCCGTGGCGCCAGGGTCCAGGTGGAAGACCAGGCTGTATGATTTCAGTTCCGTGTCCCGGGCGTTCGCGTCAATGTAGACGGACTGGGTTTTGAACGCGGGCGGGTTTCCTGCGCCATACAACCGCACCTCTTGGTCGAAGTCTGGCTCCTCGTCTAGGGGCCCGACGCGGTGGATGGAACGGTCGGCTTCAAACGTGGTGCGGAGCCGTTCGGTCCCAGGGGGGCTTGTGAGGCTGAATCGGGCTTCCGCACACCCGATGCCGTCGTCGGATTCACTGTACTTGAACCAGCCTCCGGCGTCGGAGGTGGTGAAGTGGTTTGCTCCACATCCCAGTAGTGGTGCGTTTGCGTTCTGGGTGGGGACGTGCTCGGTCAATTCACTAGGAACCAGTGTGGTGACCACTTCTGCTTGTGCCGTGAGCACGTTTTGCCCTGAAACAAGGGGCACGATGAATAGAAGCAGCAACCACCAACGCAACGTTTGTTCCCACGTGCTTTGATATTTCAATTTTCTCCACCTATGCCAGCATGCTTGGCAAAAGCAATCGGAATCCGACCCACGCGGTGAATGCCATGATGGCGCCGTGGTTGAAGCCAAAGCTCGGTTTCCCATCCATCAGGGCTCCAAGAACTGCGCCGGTTCCGAACGCTTGTACCATGGACGCGAGGAAGTAGAGGAATCGAATGTCGATTTCTTGCAGTGGAGGGTCAAGGGATTCGAAGTTGCTGGGTGCAATTTCCCCTGCGGCCAACACGTGGGGCAGGAACTGCACGTCGAGCACGATGAGCACCATCAGGAAAACGAAGTACACCACGTACACCACCAAGACGTAGGTGCTCATGGATGCGTGGCGGTCTTTTTCCAGGTCTTTTTGCCGTCGGATGTCCTTGGCGGCGCGGTGGAAGATGGCGCTTGTGTCACCGCCGGCCCGGCTGGCTTCAATGATCAAGTGGGTGGTGCGGCGAACGAGGGATGTGTTGACGCGGTCGGCGAATTGCCGGAGCGCCGTGTCGAAGCTCATGCCCCAGCTCATTTGGTCGCTGAGGATTTTCACTTCCGCATCCATGGAGCCGTAATCGGACTTGGTTGCGTTCTGCACCGCGGCGGCGAGGCTCATGCCGCTTTTCTGGGAGTCACTGAGGTCGCTGAGGAAGTCGGGGAGCCTTGCTTCGATGCGCCGAATCCGTTTGGTTTCAGACGCGATGAAGATGCCTGGGGGGAGCAGCATGCCGAGCCATCCCAGAAGCATGAGGTCCATTTGCAGGGTGATGTTGTCCCGTTGTGGGCCAAAGAATTCGGTGTACCTCAGGAGGAAGTACAGGGTGCCGATGATGACGGCAGAGACGCCCGCCGCGGTCCAAGGAATCCAATCCTCTTCGCGAATCTTGGCCAGTTTGCGATTGTGGTCCACGCGGTACCGAATGGCCAAGGTGCCAATTCCGGCGACGGTTGGCAAAATGGCCATGGTCCACGTGGGGTAGCCAAGCACGTACACAATGACCGTCGAAAGAATGGCGCCGGCGACGATGGCGACGATGAGGTTTCCATAGGGGGTTTTGATCCAGTTCATCAGTCCACCGTCAAGTTGGAGAGCAGCCAGGCAAACATGGCGTGAATGACAGGCATCACGGCCAAGGAGAGCAGGGTAATCAAGAAACGGGGGTCAAGCCCGGAGGAAATGAGAATGAGGACGCTGAACGTCACAATCAGGAACAAGGGCGCTGCAGCGGCGACCACCACGTACGACTCGGCCATGATGCCGATGCCTTCGAGGGATTTCCGTTGCAGGCGTTCCTGCTCGTCCGCGAAATGCTCCGCCTTTCCTAGGAAATATTGTTTCAAGTCGCCCCCCGTGGACGCCGTCGTCAATGCCCCGGAGAGGAACTCTTCAAACATGGGGCTTGGGCAGCGGGCGGTTGCATCCTGCAACGCCTGCGTCATGTCTTTGGCGAACACGTTGATGTCGCGGTAAATTCGCCCGGCCTCAATGGCGATTTCGCCGTACACATCCGACTCGGATAGCGCTTTGAAAATGTTCGTTGGGACGACGCCGGCGTTTGCGAGGGATGCAATGAACGTCAAGGCGCTAGGGAGGGTTTCCTCGATGTCCTTTCGACGGGCTTCCGCCGCAGACACCGCCGTGTACATGGTTGCAAAGAGGGACATGATGCCCGTCAACAGCATGACCGGAAACAGGAACGCGTACCAGAGTCCAGGTGCCTTGATGTACACGAGAAGTCCGGTGGTGAGAAGGCCCACAGAGAGCGTGGCGACGAGGCTGATGAAGTAGGCCCTCGCGATGAACGCCACCGGGGCGATTTCGGAGGTGGCTTTGTCAAGGGATTCGCCGATTTTGGGGAACCAGTGCTTGGTGCGTTGCGCGGTGCCAAGGAAGAGACGGAATCCAATGGCATCGAAGGCGCTCATCCAAGCATCTCCATGAAGGACTCAGGGTCTTGGCTGAAGGCTTTCACGGCGCTGCAGAAGCCTTCCACGGATTCGGGATCGTTTTCGAGCAGGTATGCGAGGAGTTTCTTGCGGGCCTCGAATTGCTTGTTGGCTTCCCGGGGTCCCCAGCCGTTCTTCTCCGCGATGCGTGCCAACAAATAGCTACGGCCGGAGTAGGTGAACTCGTCCGTGATGGGGTCCCAAGCAAACACGCGGTTGGTGTGCAGTTCCTTGGTCTCCGGGTCCATGCCGACGATTTCCATGATTTCCTTTTGCCGGCGAACCCGACGCCCGTCCACGCGCACCTGCGCCTGAATCACCACGGCATCGAGGCTCTGCAGCATCAACCGAGGGATGTTGATGGGGTCGTTTTCCAGACGGTACACGGCGCTGCGGGCGGAGTCTGCGTGCATGGTGGAGTACACGGTGTGGCCGGTGGCCATGGCCTGGAATGCAACGGTGGCTTCGATGCCACGCACTTCCCCAACCAGGATGTATTCGGGACGTTGTCGAAGCGCAGCCTTTAGCAATTCGAACATGCCGATTTCCCCTTGCTTTTCCAAGTTGCTCGCGGAACGAGTGACCGCTTGGATCCAGTTCTGGTGCGGTAGGTTCACTTCCCGCGTGTCCTCAATGGACACCAGTTTGGCGGAGTGGGGAATGAATTGGCAAACGGCGTTGAGGGCCGTGGTTTTGCCGCTTGCGGTTCCGCCGGCAACGACGAAGTTCAAGCCGTTTTCGACAATCATCCAGTACCACGCGGCCATGTTGAGGTCCATGGTGCCAAACCGTAGCAAATTGAGGGGCGTGAACGCTTCGGGGCGGAACCGGCGAATGGTGAACGTGGAGCCGCCCGCAGTGACTTCCCGGCCAAGCGTGGCTTGCAACCGGCTGCCGTCCGGCAACGCCGCATCGAGAAGGGGGCTGCTGAGGGTGAGTGCCTTGCCACATTTTTGGGCGAGGCGAATGACGAACGCTTCCAGTTCCCGGTCGTCTTCGAACAAGACGTTGGTAGGGATGGAGCCGTGGGTGCGGCTGAAGACGAAGAGGGGGATGTTGACGCCGTCGCAGGATACGTCTTCCAAGTCGGGGTCTTGCATCAACAAGTGGATGGGCCCGTACCCGAGGAAATCCCGTTGCATGTAGTACAGGATTTTCCGCACGGAAGTGGTGTCCAAGCCGAGGCGGTACTTGACGCAGATGCGGCTGACTTGCTCGGAGATGAATTCCTGGTTGTCTTCCAAGTCCCCTTCCGGCATGGCGCGGTTGAGGCTTCGTTCAAGGGCATCTTGCACGAATTCCCGCGCCCGTTGTTCCTTCGGGGAGAGGATGGGTTCGAGGACTTGGTAGAATTTCTCGTCCCGGTCGTTTTCGAGAATGCGCACCAAGCCGTAGCCGTCCACCAGTTCAATGCGGTCTATGATGGTCCAAGGTGCTTCCACTGGGGGTTCGTGCAGCGCCTTGTCGGCGCCTTCAGGGATGGATTCGCGGCCGGTGAACCATTGCCGGAAGCCGGATTTCCGTTCAGCGGAAGTGGTCCAACTTGGCAAGTCTCGGATGGTGACTTGGGAAGGGGTGCCTTTTTCGACGGTTCGTTCAAACTTCAAGCGGGCAGCCAATTTTGCTGCGTCCTGCACCTGCACTTCATTGCTGGGGGCAATCGCTTCCAGGGCCTCAGCGGATGGGCCGCGGAGTCTTGCGGACAAACCGCCTTCCCGCACACCGTCTTCGTCTAGAAGGCGGCCGGCGAGGCCACCAAGGTGGCGGGCTTTGCTCTCGGCGGCCCGTTGCAGGGCGTCATCGTCCGTGAGCTTGTCCGCCAGTCCCAATTATTCACCCAGTTCGGAGAGCATTTCCAGGTACAACTTGGCTGCCTCGGTGCCCTTGAACCCTTCCAGTGCTTCGTCTGTGACCGTTTCCAGCAACTTGTCCAATGCGGGCAAGACGATGGCAATGCGGGGGTCTGGCCCAACCGAAGGGGCTTCAGCGGGCGTGGTTGTCCACCCGTCGTCCACCTCTTCAGAAGTCTCTGAGGAGTCCCCATCGGTCGATGTGAGCTTTGGTTCGGCGGCTGTTGCGGTTGCTTCTGCTCGCGCAAGCAATCGGCGCAGGAGTCCCTTGCGGCCCAGGCCCCACAGCAGCATGCCAAGCCCCATTCCGGAAGCGGACCAGCTGACGGCCAGTGCGCTGGAAATGCGGTCCGCATCCAGCTGATACACGAGGGCCGAAGCCAACAAGCCGCCAGGGACCAGGACCGTCCCAGTGCTCAGGACAATCTCGTTCAGGACGGTTTGTTCTCGGACCGTTGCCGGATCCATCAGTGGCCATCGTTCCGATTGGGTTTTCGGGAACCACTTGAAGATGAGAAACAAGGCAGCACCCAGAAGGAACAACCCTAGGCCGAGGGCGACGAAAGGAATTTGCAAAGCGTCCGTGAGGACGTAGCTTTGGCCCGTTTGCCAGTGAAGTCGGCGGTCCACGACAACCAAAACGGTCCCCAGAATGGCCAGTACGTAGCCGATGTCGCTGCCGAGACGATTTCCGGGCGCCATCAGGGGGCTCAAGGAGGGAGGGCTGTCGCTCACATGGACTCCAATGTCTGAACCGGTTTATCACTTGCGAGTCAGGTTGGCGGGTTTCGGTAGCGCGAAGGTTATGAGATGGCGTTGGTTCAAAAACTGTGGACGAAGAGGGCGTATCCGAAATCGTTGGCACCGTCATCGTGATGGGGCTGGTGATTGTTCTCTTTTCGGTCCTATCCTTGACGGCGCTTTCACTTCTGGAAGCCTCCGATGACGACGTGCGCGCCGACTTGCACCCGCTCCAGCGTGACAACTTGGTGTTGATTGCTCACCAGGGCGGCGACTCGGTTCCCTTGTCCGCTGAGCTGCTGGTCCGCACGGCCTCTGGCGTCACACAAGTGCCCATCTCCACCCTTGTAGGGGACTGGGTGGATGACGGGACCTCCGAGTGGATGGTGGGGCAGAGCCTCTGTATTTCCTGCACGTATGACGTGTCCCTCGTCGAAGCGTACGCATTGGTGTATGGTAACGAATTCCTCCTGGAGGTGGACCTCAATGCGTAGCCAATTCCAATCGAATGACGATGGCGTCAGCACCGTTGTGGCCGCAACCCTGGTGTTGGCCCTTGGCGTCGTGATGTTCATCACGTTCACGAGTACCCAACTTCCGGAATGGATTGAGGACCGTGAACAAAACCATGGTTTGTCCGTGAAGGAACAACTGGGTATCTTCCAGTCGGATTTGTTGCAAATTTCAAATGAAGACCTGGGCAGGGTCTTGTCCACGGATATCTCGTTGGCTCCGGAACCCATTGCGTTCCTGCAGCGGGGGGAAACCTCCGGCCAAGTGAGCGTTCTGGACCAAACCGCGATGGACTTGTCCATGGCAGGTGCTTCCTTGGTGGCAAATGGCGACGCCCTTGCAACCGACGCGGACGGCGCGCTTGGCACGTGGAACAACGTGGACACTTTGCAAGCGCTGGTGCTCCGCATGGATGTGGCCACAGCAATCGATGCCGAGACAGGCATTGACGTCACATTTGACGACGGCACTACGCAAATCCAAGCCACCTTTGCACACGTGGGCCCTGACGCACCGGGGTCGCCCTGTGCCGGTTACTCCCTCGTGGTGCGGCTCACCCTGCCCGCACGAAATCTCCCGCAAACCTGTGGCGTGACCGACGCGGGCACCTTTGACACGGACTTGTTCGATGCGTTGCCGCTGCAACAGGCGCTCGGAAACCTCCAAAGGCCGTTCTCCGTATCTTTCTCGGTTTCCGCAGTGGCAGGCACAGGCGCGGCGCTCTGGCTGGACAACAATGGCATCCCCAATTCCGTAGGCACCCCCATCCCTGGCACGTACGATGTGCAACGGACGCTTGGCTCTGTGGCGTACTTGCCCAACTATCTGCAAGCGGTCCGTGAGGATGTCCGCTTGGATGGCGGGTCTTTGACCGTCGAGCAAGCAACCGGGGCGGCCATGGTTTCCGCTGGTGTCCAGGTGACGTCGGATGGCACAAACGGACTTCTGACGGCCACGTTTGTTGACTTCACTGGCACGGGAAGCATCGCCGGCGACGGAACAGCCACGGTTCGGGTGACCCCAACCGCAATTCTTGATTCCCTGTACCAAGCAAATTCTGTGCAGTTGTTGATGACCGGCAACGAAGCTTGGGAGAAACACTTCCAGGACGAGCGTTATCTATCTGCACTGGCACCGCAAGTTGGCGCCCAGAACCCACTGGTGCTGGACGCCAGCCTGAATTGGTGGGTCCAATTGCGCATCATTGAAGCAAAGGTGGATTTGAAGTGAACAACCAATCCGAAGCGGCAGTGAGCACCATCATCGGTGCCGTCCTCCTTGTGGGGATTACGGTGACGCTTGGGACGGCCATTTACTTCTTGGTCCCGGACGCAGATCCCCCGGAGCAAATCGATTCCACGATTCGGTTTGACGACCGCGAGGGCCAAGTGCTTGAACCAGTGGGTGGCGATCCATTGTCTTCCGCCACCACCCGCATTTTGGTGGAAACCGGGTCCGGGACGCAGGAGTACAGCCTGGCGGACCTGGGCGTTGGCGACACCTGGGATGTTGGGGAGCGCATCTGCATCGTCGGCTCGGCGGGCGGATGTTTGTACCCCGCAGGCACGACCACGGCGCGGATTTTGGTGGTTGGAACCAACCAAGTCATCAGCTCCGTTGGGACCGGCAACGCCGGGGGCACGCCCACGCCAATGCCGGATTTGCAGATTTCGTACAACTCCACCGTCCCAGCCTCCGTGGAGGGAGCTTCCTCTGAGTACCGGTTTGATGTAACCAACACTGGTACGGCGGCGGCTTCCAGTTTTACCGTTCAATTTGACCTAGACGCGGCACCCATTGGGTCCGCCGTGGTCGCGGGTTTGTCCGTTGGAGCATCGACGCAAGTGAGCGTCTCATGGGTGGCCACTCCGGGTGCCCACAACTTGGTTGCAACCGCAGACAGCCTTGGGGTTGTGACGGAATCGAACGAAGGGAACAACGCGGCAACGCATTCCTTCACTCCTGTGACGCCCATGCCCGACTTGCGGGGTGCATTCCAAGGGGCAGACAGCATCGCCGTGGCCAACCGGACCACGATTTTTACTTTCAACGTCACAAACGACTTCGTGGATGCAGGGGCCTTCGACGTTTTGATCGAATTGGATGGAATGGTGGTGGAAACCCGGGCGCTGGTGATGCTTGCGGGCGAGACCCAAACCATCAACCTCACTTGGGCCGGCACGGAAGGTCCGCATGTTTGGAACCTCACCATTGATTCCGGTAACGTCGTGACCGAATTGGATGAATCCAACAATGCGTTGTCACACAGCTTCACCGCGGCTCCAGAGCCTGATCCTTCCGTGACGGTGAGCATCAATGGTGCCCGGTACCTTTGGACCATTGCATCTGCGGACATGGATCTTGATGGCGATGCGGACATCATCGCGGGTGACATCTATGGCGACGTGTACTTTGTCCGAAACGACGGTGGTACCCTAGCTTGGGTCAGCACCTTGGCCACGAACGAATTCATGTATGACTTGTTGGCCGTGGATTTGTACGGCGACAGCACGCCTGAAGTGGTCTCGCTGCGCTTTGATGGAGCCGTGGACATTTTGACATTCCAATCGGGCACGTTCCAAGTGGATCAGACCCTCGCGGACGCAGGCTACAACGGCATGCAAGTGCAAGCGGTTGATGTGGACCAGGATGGTGACCTGGATTTGGTGACCGCGGTGGCGGAGTACCAAAACAACAACGATGGTGGCGTGTTCATTTACAAGCAAAACGCCGGAAGCTTCGCGGCGCCGTTCCAAATCGACTCTGGCAATCCCTCCGACGCGAGTGCCGTGGTTGCGCTGGATGCGGACGGCGACGGGCACCTGGAATTGATGCACGGCGACTGGCAAAACAAGAACAACGGGGAACGGGTCTTGGAGCAAAACAACCCGCCTTCGGACGACTGGCGTTCCCGGAACTGGGTCAACAATGACCAATGCGAATCTTTCAACTTCCAGTGGACCACCGTGGACTTTGACATGGATGGGGATACGGATGTCTTGATGAATTGCGGGCAAACTGCCAGTGACTACGGACTCATTTTGTCCAGGCAAAGAGACGAAAACGATTGGGATGGCCTTGGGATTGAACGGCACAACAATCTCGCGGGTGCAAGTACGCATTTGCTAGCAAGCCAAGCCCTCGATTACGATGAGGACGGAGACAACGACATCGTCGCAGCGGACTGGAACGGGCAGTTCTACTTCTACGAGCAAGTGGCACCGCTGACTTTCCAGCGGCAGAACATGACCTTTGATTTGTCCACGTACAGTTACTTCTTGGCGACGGATTCCGTCATGTTGCAGTTGGATGGAGACTCGGAGTTGGAAATTGCCTTCGTGGGCTACACCGGCGATTTGCAGATCGTTGATGCAGCGTTCCGCTAATCTGTTCGCGGTATAAGGGGACAATCGGACCCTTTTGTATCGAAACTTTTCGATTTTTATGCGGCAAGCATAAGAACGGAATCTGCCGTCTCGACCTTAGTGCTGAATACGTTCCTTCTCGTCGATGACGCTCCCGTCATTCGAATGGCCATTCAGCGAATGCTCGTCAAAGCTGGCATCTCGGCCACGCAAATCGAACAGGCAGGCGATGGCGAAGAAGCCATCAAAATCTTCGATGAAATCAACGCCGACGTGGTGTTCATGGACATGGAAATGCCCGGCATGGACGGCGAGACGGCCAGCACGGAGATCATGATGCGCAACCCCGAGGTCAAGGTCATCATCATCACCGGCCTTGCACGGGACGACCCCCGGGTCAAGAACATCATTTCCATGGGCGCTTTTGACGTGGTCCAAAAGCCGGTTCACGAAGCGGAAATTCGGCGCATTCTGACCATGATTCAGCAGGACGACCCTGCATTTGGCACCATTTTGTAAACTTCGAAGTCGCGGCTATGGGGTGTGCCGTTTTGCCCATTCCAACGTCTTGGCCAGTGATGCTTCCAACGCTTCCTTCCCTGCCGCCGGGTCCAGGTTTCCAAGTTCCACGTCTTTTGCAACGTCCCCCAACTCTTGGAATCCCAGTGTCCACGCACTCCCTTTGATTTTGTGCGCGCTGGCCTTTGGGTCTTCTCCGAGAGCGGCAATGGTGGCTCGCGTGTCGGCTTCGAATGTGTTGACCATTTCTTCCATGGCTTCGCCTAGCAGGTCCACCATTTCGTTCCAGCGGCCAAGGTCGATGACTTCCATGCGAGGTTCCTCCGGCGCAGCGGTGTTTGCCGAAAGCGCCTGTGCAAGGGTACCAAGTCGGATGGGCTTCATCAAGAAATCGTCCATTCCCGCGGAGAGACATTCCTCTTGCACGCGCGCGTCGGCGTGGGCGGTGGCCGCCACGATGCGGGGTTGATGTGGCGCTTGTTTTCGGATCAATCGCGTGGCCCGCATGCCATCCATGACGGGCATCTGTACGTCCATGAGGATGAGGTCAAATTCTTGGGAAAGCGCCAATTCGAGGGCCTCTTCACCGTTGGCTGCCAGCGCTGCATCGTAGCCCAGCTTGGTGAGCATGGATTGGATGACCTTCTGGTTCGTCAGGTTGTCCTCGGCCACAAGGATTCGCAAGGGGTTGTCCTTGCTGAATTGGGCGTCAAATTCTGGTTCGTCATCTCCGCGCTCCCCGCGTCCAAGCAAAGCAAGCAGGGCTTTGTGCAAGTCGGTGAGTTTGGCCGGTCGGATGAGTTCCTGCACGCTGGCGGGTCGTTCCTCGCGATCGTACAGGTAATTGTTGCCAATGATGATGGCCGGTTTGCCGCTTCCGGCGATCTCCATGACCCTGGCCGAGCGTCGTTTGAAGTCCAAGATCACCACGTCTCCGTCCGGGTCGGGTTCCATGCCCCAGCGACGGATGTGGGTCTCGATGATGTGTTGGCCATCGGAATCGTCCGCGTGGACCGTCGCGGTTTTGCCTTTGAGGTACCCGTGGGGGTCAAGGAGCTGCGTGGTCTTGACGGTGGCGGGCTGGGTTTGAATGTCGAACGAGAAGCAGGTTCCTTTTCCGGGTTCGGAGGCGACCATGATTTCGCCGCCCATGAGGTGAACCAGTTGCTTGCAAATGGACAAGCCAAGGCCCGTTCCACCAAACTTTCGATTGATGGTCGCGTCTGCCTGGTGGAACGGCGTGAACAGCTTCGAAACCTGCGCCTCGGTCATGCCGATCCCCGTGTCTTCCACCTCGAACCCAATCCGGAGAGGGTCTTGCGTGGCGCACCAGCATCGCAGGGTCACAT
>JBMZMP010000034.1:0-11227 GCA_049619235.1 Thermoplasmatota archaeon | reverse complement strand
ACGGCGAGATGCTCGCAGTGTCCCTGAGCCTCGACGGACAGAAAACCATCCATGTTGCCTGCTTCGGGGGTGAATTGGTCCCAGTTGAAGCATCTCAGCCTCGGTTCGCGCCTAGCCTTGGGTCTCAATCTCTGTATGCCTTAGGTGTCACGACCGACGGATCCGATCTGTTGGAGCGCAGGGTTTCCTGTGGTGGTGACATTGATCAAGTAGAGGAAACGCCGTTTCCGTTCACGTTGGCTGTTCTCGCGCTTGGTACCATTGCACGTTTGTGGCCGTGTGCGGGTCGTCCCCCTCGTTGATCCAGGTCACGGTACTGCCGGCACCCACGGCAAGGTTTGCTGGTTCGAACCTGTAGGAACTTGGGTCATCGGATAGGCCTCCAAGAATGCGAACTGTATGCTCGGCGGGCGGCAAGTCGGCTCTGACTTCAATTTCGCATTCCATCCACTGGTGCGGGTGGCAGTGGCATTCGAATGTGCCAACGTCGGCTTCGCCAAAGTAGCGGGAATAGGATTCTCCAAGTCCAAGGTACCCTGTGTCGAAGTGTGGGTCATCAATTCGAACCCCTCCATGTACGTGCCCAAGGGGGCCTATGTCCACGATGTACCACGCGCGCCTCGGCTCCTCCCCGGGGACTGTGTAGAAAATTTCCACGTCCCAATCGCCCGGGGCGCCGAGTTGCGTTCCTTCCACTTTGAATCCGTCCCCGGTTTCGATGGCGGGGCTGCGGATGGACCCTACGTCGAGGATGCGATGCGTGAAGCGCATCTCCACGTGCTCCACTTCCTGGTTGAAGGTGAGTGTGATTTCGTGTTGGCCGGGCCGAAGGGTTCCGTCTGGCAACGCCGGCCAAATGTCCATTGTGACGAACTGGTCGCCCCACCATGATTCCACTTGGTACGAGGGCGGGGTGGGTGGACGATCGTCCGGGATTGGGGCAAAAGCTACGACGGACGTGGCGAAGATGAGGATGATTCCAAGAACAGCTTCGTGGCGCAAGCGCTTCGGCGGCCCCGTGTTGATGCTCTTCTTGTTTTGCCAGGCAAACCAAAGCATGCCGGCGGCGAGGAGAATCTTTGCAAGGAGCCCGACGCCGTAGGTTGTGGTGAAGAGGTCCGCGGGGCCTTGTAGGCGAATCCGCATGAGCCAAATTGCCGTCAGGAACAACACTGCCACGGCTCCGGTTGCGAGGCGGGAGAACCGGCTCCAGTTGCCGGGCTTCTTGAGTGATACGATGAGCGCACCCGCCCATGTGAGCATCACCAACCCATGCGTGGCTTGGGGAAGCCACTCTCCTGCACGAGCCGCGTGTCCATCCAGTGTGACTCGGTGCAAGTACACAATGGCGCCCGCAAACCACGCGTATCGCGTTCCAAAATGAGCCGCAACGGCCACGAGCACGACAAGCCCGGCCACGTGCGGCGCCTGGAACACGGCGAGCGGCACGCCCGCCCAGGAAAACCGGTTGGGTGTCCCCATGGCCGTCATGGCAAGGCCGCCTAGAAACAGCGCCCAAAGGACCCGCTCCAGCAACCAGGGCACGGAATCGGTGCCCACATCGGATGCTTGGAACGCCAAGGGATCTTCTCGGCTGACCGTGTGCGGGACGCCAATGCTGAGGGGAATGCTGCCGGTTTCGTAATGACCGTCGGAGGCACTTCGCGTCTCGTAACTGATGGTGTAGATGCCGCGAATCAAGTTCCCGGTGTACAAACGCACTGCGTTGGGGTTCTCCGGGTCCACCGTGCCGTTTCCAGCGTCCCTTCGCAGCAATTGATCATCGAAAATCGCGATGACGCTTTCACTTGGCACCAAAGGTTCCGTGAATTCCAACAGCACGAACTCCGGTGCGTCCGGGAGGCCATTGAGGCTGGCCGGCGTGGACAGGTATGGGGTTGAATGGCCAACGACCGTTGGAATCAGAAGCAGAAGCAACCACCATCTCACGAAAGGAAGGAAACCTCGGCCCTGAAAAGCAATGCGTAAAACCAGGGCCCCGATGTGACGCCATGGACGTGGAAACCGCAACCGCAACGCCCTTGACACACGTGGCGTGCCGCATCACCGCAAGGGATTTGGAATGGGTGCAAGACAAGCCTGCCGAATTTGGCGGAACCAACCAAGGCCCCATGGCTAGTGAGCTGTTGCTGTCAAGCCTCCTAGCGTGCCAGCTCAGCACCTACGCCAAGATTGCCGCCAAGCGAAAAGTCACCGCCACCGCCAACATCGACGGCGCGCTGCACCTTGAAGACGGCGACATCACGAAGATTCACCTGACGTGGAAGTTCTCGGAGCCATTGGAGGAAAAAACCGCGCAAACCTTGATGCGGTTGACGGACAAAGTGTGCACAATCAGTCGGGCGCTATCCTGCCCGGTGACGTTCGAGCAAGCGTAGATAACTCTCTCGAATCGTGGGCCCTTCAAGCCCCAAGATCCTCATGGCTTCCGCCACCCGGACCTCGGCTTCCCCGCAGTCTTCCCCGATGGCCTCCACTTCCACGAACCGGCCACAAGCCAAGGCGTCGAGCATCACCAAAACGTCGCCCCATTGCCAACTCTCACGGTCCTTTTCAATCTCCGCGGCGGCCTTGAACCCAAGCGCCGATAGCAGGTTCGTTGGGTCGTCTGTCACCAAGACGTTGTGTTCGATGCGTGACTTCAGTGTCGCGCTTTCATTGGGTCCCTTGTACGTGAGCTCCAGGGCACCATTGCGGTCGCGAAGCCGCAGCGCCTCGTCAGTTTCCCGGAAATCCCGGTGTGGATGCTGAAAGAACACGTCCTTCTCCACGCATTGCCCGAGGGAGGTTGCCCCAAGGGATGCCAGTCGAGCGCGGATGTCCGCAAAGGACGCGACCGCCACCTTCGCTTCCACTTCGTACACAAGTTCTCCAACTGGGCAGGATAAAAAGGGATGCGGGGGTGCAAACTCCATGCGCCGCATCATCGCCTTGGCCATTGTCATCGCATTGAGCGGATGCCTCGACCCCTTCAGGCCGCACGTGGACGAAGACATCTTCGCCGCCTCCGAATTCCAATGGGTCAAAACGGAGTTCCCGCAAGAGAACAACAACGGCACTTTTGCACCCAAAATCGTGCAAACCCAGTACCGATTCGACCCTCAAAACCAACCCCCATTCCCAGCACTCCTCCACGTGGTGGGGGTTCGAGGCTGGAGCGAAGTGGAAAGCGACGACCTGATTGAAAAAACAAGGGAACTCGTGAACGAAAAACTGCGCAGCCAAAACATCATCGTGGACAGCAAAACGGAGGAATCTGGGGGGCGCTCCTTGGCGAACGGAGCCAAGACCAACTGGTTCCGCGTCATTGGAACCACCACGGAAGGCGACTTGTTCCAGTCAGAGGAAGAAATCCGGGTCTTTGCCGAAACCTTCTACGATGGCCGCAGCAAAACCGCCGTCATCGCCATCGCCTTTGCCCAAACCACGGAGACAACGCGTTTCTTGACCGTGCAGCGCACGGAAAACCTCGACGTCTGGCGAGAGCTCGTCGGGGACCCATTCGGCATCATCGACAACATGGAAACCGATGCGGGCTTCATCCACAACCTGGTGACACATGACTGACATCGCCCGAATCGCAGCCGGTCCAAAGATCCGGGAATACGCTCGCAAGCACGGCTACAGCGACTGGATGGTCGCTCGCTGGATTCACATGACCAAGCAATTGGACGTGCCCACAGGCCGCGTGCTCGAAGGACTTCAACACCGCCCTCCGTCCTACCTGCGGGCCAACCCCCTCCGGATTGATGCGCCTGAGTTGCAAAAACGCATGGAGGCGCGGGGCTTCGAACTGGAACCCACCAAACTGGACCCCAACCTGTTCCGGGTGTACCAGGCCCCCCTAAGCATCGGCGCCACGCAGGAGCACCTGCTCGGATTCACCACGCCCCAGGATGCCGCATCCGCAAGCGCACCCCTCGCATTGCGGGCCGGATCCGCGGAAGCGGTCGTGGACATGGCCGCTGCCCCGGGCGTCAAGACGCTTCACGTGGCAGGCGACATGGAAAACCAAGGTGTGCTTGTGGCAACGGACCCGGAACCAAAACGCATCCGTGCGCTGCGCTTCAACCTGGAACGATGCGGCGTGCAAAACGCAGCCCTTCGCTGCCACACGGGCCAAGAACTGCCCGGCGAGGAATGGGTGGACAAAGTGCTCCTCGATGCGCCATGCACTGGTGAAGGAACCCTCCCCAAGGACCGCACGCGACGACGCGGCAAGGTGGAAGAGTTCTCCGAGCTCGTCTCGCTGCAAAAGGAACTCCTTGAGGCAGCAGACCGCATCCTTCGACCCGGCGGTACCCTGGTGTACGCCACCTGTACGTTTGCCCCAGAGGAGAACGAGGGCCAAGTGCAGTCCATGCTGGACCGCGGCTACAAGTTGGACCCGCTCCCTTTCAATGAATTCTCTGGCGAAAAATTGCTCCCGGGCGTCCCCGAATGGCCTGGCCTGGAACTGGATGACATGAGCAAATGCCGCCGCTTCCTCCCCGGCATCCACGACACCCTGGGCTTCTTCGTGGCCAAACTCACAAAGGGGGCCAACTGATGCGCTGGGCAACGGACGAGGAAGCCAAAATGATCGTGCGGTTCTTCGACGGCTTCGAAGACGCCCTCGGGTCCATCCTCATCGGTGACTCGGAGCTCGCTGTGGAGGATGAGGACGGTTCCGTCAGCCTCTGCAGCCCGGATCTTCGCGTGTTGCCAGATGATTTCCTCGAAGACACGGTCCACATGGGCCTGCGAATTGGTTTCCTGGAATACGAAGGGTTCACCCTGGACATCCAAGGTGCCGTGCTGCTTGGGAGCCTCACTCGCAAGCAATGCATCAAAATCACGGACAAGGCGAGCCACTTGTTCCAATATGGCCGCGCCATTTTCGGCGACAGCATCAAGGGCTACGACCCTCGGCTCAACCCTGGCGACGCCTGCGTGGTGTGCAACCAGCGATGGGAGCCCATTGGACTCGGCCGCGTACTCGGTAGGTTCAAGGGCCAGCGGCCCGCTGTGGAACCCATCCATGACCTCGGAACCTACCTCCGCGACCAATGAGTACACCATCGTCATCGCCACCCGTGGCGAGGGCGACGAGAAGGAATTCTTGATGGTGCGCCACCGGGAACGAGGCTGGGAGCTCCCCGGCGGCAAATTCGAAGGCAAAGAAGGCCCAGTGCACTGCGGTTTGCGGGAATTCCGTGAAGAAACCGGGCACACGTTGCAGGAACCGAAGTTCATCATGAAAATGGAGAAACCCAACGGCCTCGCTTGGGTGTTCGAAGGAAAACTGGGCCCAAAAGTGGCTGAAGTGGAAGAGCGGGAAGCCATCGAGAACATGCGGTGGTTCCGGCGCTTGCCAGAAAACGACCTAGGTTTCCCGGACGACCCCTACGAGGAAATGGGACAACTCACCGGCATTCGATTCCGCGGCTCATAGGGCTCTAGCTACGGCGTCCGTAGAAATTGGACCAAAGGCTCGCGAAAGAGTCCCGCAAGTCCCGCGTGGGCTTGTACGCAATCAGCAACTGGGTCACTTCCTTCGGCTTTGAAACCTTGAACTCGTGGCCTTCCTTCTCAAGGATGCCTGCCGAAACCAGTTTCTTGAGGTGGAAACTTGCTTTCGATTTTCCAAGATCCAATTCGGAAGCAAGGGCACCATGGCGCATGGGGCCTTCCTGTAAAAGCAACAGAACCATCCGCGTGGGGATGTCTTCACGGAGCATCCCGAGCCACTCCCGCTTGGCTTCCCCGATGTCCTTCGGGAAGACGCGTTGGTATCCTTCTGCGGTCACGTCCACCAATCCCGCGTCCACGAGGACCGGGATGTGGTACTCGATGAGCGCCACGCTCGTTCCGAGCTGCCGGGCAAGTTCTCGCAGATGCAGGCCAGGGTACGTTTTGATCAAGGCGTGCAATTCGCGGCGAAATTCCAAATCGAGTGCTTTGGCCATGTTAGGTGCGCGCAAATGGAAGGACCAGGAGCACAACGGCGACCAATTCCATCATCGCCCCGAGCGTTTCCAAGGTTTCGTGTCCGATGGATTCCGTCAGGAGCGCAAAGGATGTGAGTAGGCCTTTGATGGCAAACACGGAAAACGCGCCTGCTACGAACCAGAGCCGATTGTCGCCGGTCTTTTTGGCGCCAAGGGCTCCCATGACAGCGAGGCCAAGACTCACCAATCCAACGGTGAGAACAATGAGTGAGCTGGTGATGTCGGACACAAAATGGCAAGCCCGGGCCTGTTTCTAAGCGTGCCGCCAATTCGACAAGGTTTTTGAGTCTCCACTGGGCTGTTCAAATCATGACAAAGACCGTGTTCTGGGCATTGTTGCTGGTGTTGGCCTTCATGCCCGTCGCGCAAGCCCACGGCGCCCCCACCGGCCGTGCCATCGACTCCAGGGTCCTCACGGACAATACGCAGGGGGGCGACTACGGCGAAATCTCCTTGGAAGTCACCAACGTGCCCAACCCGGTCGCCGCGAACGAAGCGGTGGACTTGCTGGCGTTGGATGTACGCGAAGCGTACGGGCCCGACGGCAGCGAAGGGGTTTGGATGCGACTCGTGTACCAAGGTGGAGGCGAAGGCACCCACCGCATTGAACTCGGGTTCAGCGTCGGCGGCTCCCAAGTGTCTCGGTTCTTCGAATCCTCAGACCTCATCACGTGGGCAGGCGATGCAGACTTTGTCCTTGCAGAACCCATCCCCGTGGGAGACGGCTACCCCCAGGCCATGGAATTTTTCCTCAGCAGCAACAGCATCGGTTCCGGCACCCTCACTGACATTTCCATCGTGAGCAAATTGAACGGCAGCGACGGGGACTTTGCACCGGGCACCTACCAAACCATCCTTGGGCTTCCGGCGGAACTGCCTTTCGAGGACAGTGAAACCCTGGATTTCGTCATGGATGGCCCCGACGAACTGCTCCGCCTGGAAGGCTTCACAGACGTGGACTTGGCAAATGCCGGTGACCTCGAAATCACCCTCACAAATGTGGTCGGCGAGTCCCAATTCGTCTCCTTCGCCACACAAATGGGCTTCGGCGGCACCCTCGGCGTGACCCCGAACTCCGTCGCCCTTGGCCCCATGGAAACCGTCACGCTCACGTTGAGCCCCTCCGCACCCATCAGTGGCACCGCCACCCTCACCGCCACCTCGGACCTAGGCGGCCGAGCCACCGGGAGCTTCGCATACCAAACCGAATCCGTCCCACTTCCAGACACGGACGGCGTCTTTGGCATCGACGAATTGCTCCCGCCTGGAGCCTCCTACGAATTCACATTCCTCGAAGCCGGCAGCTTCGGGTACCAGTGCCACCCGCACCCCTTCATGACTGGAAACATCGTCGTCCAGGAAGGCGCCAACCCACTCGGGGCCACCACCCACGACGTGGTCATCTTCGACAACGGCTTGCAAAGCACACCTGAAGAAATGGGCTTCCTCGACGCCGCAACCGGCACCACAACCACCACGATTTACGAAGGGGACACAGTCCGCTGGACCAACTCCGGCACCCACCCCGATTACCACAACATCAACCCCGGCGGCCACGACGGCACGCCCCACGATCACGGAAACCACGACCTCGGCGATGACAAGGACACCCCAAGCATGGCGGTGCCTCTCCTCGGAGTGGCTGTGCTTGCCTTGGCGTTCGTTCGGAGGCGCCCATGAAGAGAGTCGTGTTACTGGCAGCACTTCTCTTGTTCGTGCCCGTGCAGGCGCATGAGGCCCCCGAAGCCAAAGACCAGGACGTGCGATTGCTGCATGACTGCGTGGACGATTACTTTGGAAGCGACGCCTTCTCCAGATCCGGCTACGACCTCCATACCCTCGACTTGCGGGAAATCTACGATGAAACCCTCGGAAACGCCCTCGTGTTCCGATTGGTCCTGAACGGTGAAGGAACGGCAACCATTGACGTCTCCTTCAAAGTCGGCTCCGCCGCGAAATCGTACAAATTTACGAAAGGAAGCGGCGCCTGGACCGGCAACTTCGACAAGGTTGCCATGCCAAACGACATTGACGACGGACCAAGGTTTGTGCTTGAAGGCACCGTCGCCCACTCCAGCATTGGCGCCAGTGTCGGCAGCAACATCGCAGACTACAACGCAATCGGAACCTACCCGGACGGAGAGGATTCGTTGCGGGCAGATGACACCGGGCTGACCTCCTCGTGCCAGCAAGCCAGCAAGCCGTTTCCTGACGCAAACCAAGACGGCGTCCCAGACCCCTACAAACTCAAGGGCCCCGTCCAGTTCTTCAAATCCACTGCACCAAGCACCGTGCAAGGGACGGTTGGGCAACAGAAATTGGTGGAGTTGAAACTGGACAACAAGATTCGCACGGCACAAAACCTGCAATTCTCCTACGAAAAACAAGGTTCCGCGGACATCAAATTCCACGTGCCGGGAACCGAGCAGTACCGCGACGAAGGCTCGCTTGCCATCGGCCAGAAAGGCAGCGTCGCCGCCAGCGGCATCATGCACGCTGTCGTCACCGGCAGCGAAGCAAGCACAGGCACAGTGACGGTGGAAATTACATCCAACCTGGGTGGCCGCGTGGTGCAAACGTTCTCGTACACCATCACGGAAACCTCGCAGTCATCCTCCGCCAGTAGCAGTTCCAGCACCGAATCCGAAGAGTCCCCCGGCCTGGGGGTACTAGCCTTCCTCGGCATCGCGGCGCTCGCGTGGATCCGCCGCAAATGAACTGGCGGTGGGTCCTCCTCGCGCTTCTCCTGATTCCGGGCGCCGTCGGGCACGGAGTCCCATTCGAAAGCAGCCCCGCTGCAGGGGCACGACTCACCAATCCTCCTACGGAAGTGGTGGTCCATTTCACGGAGCCCGTGTACGAGCAAGGCACCTGGATTCGTGTCTTCAACGGCGACGGCGACCGAGTGGACAACGACGACTTGGAGATTCAGTTCGGTTCAGAACCGGTCCTCACGGTGACCCTTCCCCCTCTGCCGGATGCGCCATACCGCATCCAATGGCAAACATACAGCCAAACCGACGGGCACACCGTTGGCGGCTCCATTGGCTTCGCCGTGGGGAGCTTCGCTCCGCCCGCTACCGAATCAGCTGATGCGGACGGCGCAAGCCCCACTGCGCTGGTGTCCCGCATGCTCCAATACGTGGCCTACGCGCTCATCGCCGGCGCATTGCTTGCCCTCTTGCTGCACTGGCCTGGACCTGCTCGAAAAGCGCTCCTCCTTGGCGCCGGCTTGCAAGTGCTCGGGCATGGCATGCTCCTCCTCGACAACGCAAATGCAACGGGTCTTGGAAGCGAATACCTCGGCAGTGAAGGCGGCACGGACTTGCTCCTTCGGACCATCGGCTGGGCGGTCTTTGGCTTGGTCTCGGTTCGCCTGCAACCGGGTTTCCTCGCCGCCCTCGTTGCCCTTCTCGGATGGATGGATGCACGCTTCGGGCACGCGAGCCAACAAGGCGCCTGGGCCATCGGCGTGGAATGGGTCCATCTTCTCAGCGTAAGCCTGTGGGTTGGAGGTCTTGTCTGGTTTGTGCGCTATGCCCCGTTTGCTGGCAAGGTGTTCGGCCGCATCGCATTGTGGTCCGTCGTCGTGCTTGCGGTTTCCGGATTCGCACTCACCGTGGGCATCCTGCAGGAACAAACACTGCAAGTGGCCAAAACGCTGAAATCTGCCTGGGGCAAGCTGTTGCTTGCGAAACTGGTACTGGTGGCCGTCATGCTCGTGCTCGCCGCAGTGAACCGCTTCGGCATCCTCGGCGAAGATGGCGACCCCGGAGCCAAACTCCGCCAATGGCTTGGCACCCGCAATTGGACCCTCAAGCGGGTCGCAGGCACGGAAGCTGCCATGGGGGTTGCCACGTTGCTGGTTGCCGCGGCGCTTCTAAGCGTCGGTGCACCCACGGGAGCCGCCCTGACGCCTGCATTCTTCGAAGACATGCAAGGGTTTGACGCATCCGGAACACTCCAAATCACCCCCGAACCCACGCAAGGCGCCGAACACTTGGTGCGGGTCTACTTGCTGGACGAAAGCGACGGCTCTCCCATCGTGAACAACACGTGCGGCCTCAGCTCGGGTTGCATCAAACTCTCCTGGTTTGCCGACTCCGAAGGCGCCCTCACTGCCCAAACCGTCCCCCTCGAATCGGAAGGAGATGGTTGGTGGAACACCAAGGGCCTTGTGTTCTTTGACAGCGGCAACCACACGGTTTCCGTCGCAGTCAACACTGCTTGGTTCGAGGACACGCTGTTTGCCTCGGTGCCGGTGAACCGTTAAACCGCGCCGCGGGATGGAATGCCATGGACTTCTTGGATCACGGTGTGGAAAGCGTGCATAACGGCTTCACGGAACCGCTCTTCGTGGCGCTCGCCATCTCGCTTGTGGGGTTCGTTGGCTACCTTGTTTGGTACCTACGAAGCGCATAGGTTCCTTCACCCACGGTGTTTCCCGGGGTCTAGCTGAACAGGTAGATCCAAAGGAGGCTTCGCACCACGATGGCCACGAACGTAACCGCGAGGAACGGCCCTTTCTTCATTTTCAGCAACGCCAGAACGAAGAGCGGCGCCGTGTCCGTCATCAGCGGGATGGCAAACATGATGAAAATCGCCACCAACCCGAACTTTCGGGCAAACGCTTCCAACGCGTTGAAGATTTTCTGAACCACTTTGTACTTGTCCATCACCGTCTGCAAACCTTCGTTGGCCTTGTCTCCCATGAGGAGCACAATCCAGCTTCCGGCCGTCTTGCCCACGGCGGCAATGAAAATGGTGAGTGGGATGCCAATGCTTGCCACCGCGTTCGATAGCAAGATTTCAAATGGCGTCGGGAGGAAAATGCTGGTTCCGAGGCTGTAAAAGAACAAGCTCCAACCGGATTGGTATTCTCCCAGCGCATCCTGGTTGACGACGCCCACCACGATGCCAAACAGCAGCCAACAAATGATGGTCCCCCAGAGGAGGATGCTAAAGAGTGCCTTGCGGCGGCGGCCGGTGAGGAGGGAGTCGTCGATGAGGGCCCTGGCGAGGTTCCTGCGCTGGTCCGAGTCGCTGAGGATGGCCCAATTGTCCTTGAACTGAGCCGGCAGCCCAGTGATGGCGCCGAAGATGTTGTTGTTTGCCTTGACAATGCGGTCGCCAACCCGGACCGCCACGCCGCCCGCATCCGCTTCGCCAACGAAGTCCCGAAGCAGGGTGACTTTTTGCTGGGGAGTATTGTACAA
>JBMZMP010000033.1:0-11318 GCA_049619235.1 Thermoplasmatota archaeon | reverse complement strand
ACCCAAGGGCCTGTAGCAACCCCGTCGATAGGTATTGGTACCCAGCCCATTTGGAACGCCTGTGAAAGTGGGCATCATCGGATGCGGCGCAATCGGCTCCGAAGTGGCAAAAGCCGCCAAAGAGATGGGAGCAGAGACGTACGTCAGTGACGTGGACCCAGACGCCGTCAGCGTCGTCGCAAAAGGCGGCATCCACGCCAGCACCTCAGAAGCGATGCTGGACTCTTGTGATCTTCTCGTGGAATGCGCCAACAAAGGCGTCGTTCAAACCCACGTCCTGGAAGCGCTCCGGCGGGGCAAGAAAGCCATGATTCTCACTGTGGGCGCACTCGCCGATGGACCCCTACTGGAGCGACTGGAAACCGCGGCGCGGGAAAACGGTGGAAAACTGTACGTGCCAAGCGGCGCCGTCATGGGCGTGGATGGCATCAAGGCCGCCAAGGAAGCGGGTTTGAAGGCCGTCACGTTGGTCACCACGAAACCAAACGAGGGTCTCGACCGCAAAGTGGACAAGTGGACGCTTTTGTTCAACGGCCCCGCCAGGGAAGCGGTCGCGGCGTTCCCCAAGAACGTGAACGTGGCAGCAACCCTCTCCATGGCCGGACTCGGATTTGACGAAACCTGGGTGCAAGTGGCCGTGGACCCGTTGGCGACCCGGAACAGCCACAAAGTCATCCTGGAAGGGGACTTCGGCCGGGCCCGCATCGAAGTGGAAAACATGCCAAGCCCGCAAAACCCGCGCACAAGTTACCTCGCGGCCCTCAGTGCCATCGCGCTTCTACGGCGCATCTTGAGCCCCATTGAAATCGGCGCATAGTCCCCGGTACGACATGGTGAAGGGCCCCAGAGAAAGGACCAAACTGGGAAAACCCATATAAGATACCAATTCTGGTTTTCATTATGAAACAAATCCTTGCCCTCGCTTTGATTTTCATGGTCGCTTCCGCAAGCGCCCAAATCTCCACGGACCCAGACACCACCGTCATCGTGGAACCCGGCGCATCCGCGAGCATCCCCTTCACGTACACAGGATCCTGCCAAGGAGCCGTCGGTGAAACCCTCACAGACATCCTCCTAGGCGGCGGAGAAGTCGACGTGACCATCACGGGAAGCGGCGGCGACGGCCTCACTTTCACCGACGCAGTTGTCACCCTCGACTACACCAGCTGCGTCACTGGCCCGGCAACGAACCCAAGCGCAACTGGATCCATGACCGTGACCGCTGACCAATGGGCAAGCGGCCGCATCCCACAAGACGTGACCCTCACCGATGGCGACGCAACCGCGACCGCCTCCGTGATGACCAACTACACGGTCATCTACGCGCTCACCACCGACGCCACATTCCCCATGGAAACCAACGACGGAAAGGGCATGTTCAACGTGACCCTCACCGTCACCGCGAACGCCCCCACCATGATCATGTTCTTCACGGAAGACGCCGCCTGTGGCTCCGTCACCGGCATGAAGGACATCTACAACATCAACGCCGGCGACTTCGTGAACGGTGAACCCACCACGATCACCAGCCAAGTGACCTACGAGAACACCTGCGGCGAAGAATCCGACAGCCACTCCTTCAACACCGTGGCGCACAACCCGGAAATGAGCACCGACTTGTTCCCCTTCCAATCCTTCGCTTGGACGTTCACGAACGCTGACGGTCACGGCGGCGATCACGACGACGAAAAGGACACCCCCGGCTTCGGCTTGGTTGCGCTCCTCGGCGCCATCGCAGTGGCCTTCGTTGCCCGCCGCAAGTAGGCACAACACCCAACCCTCCTCCCCTCCACCCCACCCCATTTTTCGTCAATTCCCCGCTTGCGTCGCAACCATCCGACCCGGCGGGGTTTACATACCTCTTTTGAACCCGCGGCATGCCAACCTTGTGACTTGGTACGCGGAAGGCATCCAACGGACCGATGACGGCTACTTCATCCAGCCCAACGCCGTGGTGCCATCCCTACACTCCCAACGCAACTGCGTCCTCCACGTTGGCCGAAACGCAGTCATCCAAGGCAACATCAACCACGAAGGCAGCGTCACACTGGGCGCCGGCGCGCAGATTTGGGGCCTGCTCCGCGGTGGGCACGAAGTGATTCTTGCTCCTGGCGCGCAAGCCAAGAACGTGGAAGCGTTTGGCCGGGTCACGGTGCAGCACGGCGCAACCTGCGGAGACATCCAAGCAGGCGGGGACGTGTTGTTGCTTGGAAACTGCACCGTCGGAAAGGTCTCCGCTGGGGGCGACATTGTGATTGTTGGCGCGCCAAGCACGCAAGGATTGCAGCCGGGTGGTCGCATCCAGACCCGACCCTTCTAGCGCCAACGATGTTTCGCCCGTTTCGAGGTGGTTTCGGGGAACGAGGCGTGCTTACGCCAATTCGAACATTTTGTCCAGGCACCGAACGGCGCCGTCCACCACTGCGGCATCCAATTCGATGACTTGGTCTGGCGTCGGGTTTTGCAACGCCTGCAAAATGTGACTGAGGTCGGTTTTCTTCATGTGCGGGCACAACACGCATGCCCCCATGACGTTCACACCGGGCATTTCAGCGCGCATGCGGTCCGCGGTGCCGCATTCCGTGATGGGCATGATGTCCACGCGGCCTTGTGCTTCCAGTTCCCGCGCGTAGTCCATCATGCGCTCGGTGGAGCCAATGTAGTCCGCTTCCGCGAGCACGTCCGCGTCGCATTCTGGATGCGCAAGGACGACCATGTTGCGGCCCTCGGCTTTGGCTTGGGCTTTCCAAGCGCGTGCCGCTTCCCCCGTGAATCGTTCGTGCACTTCGCACACTGCATCCCACAAGTGGATTGTTTTTCCGGGAATCGCTGCTTGCAAGTGCTTGCCCATGAAGGCGTCAGGGACGAAAATCAGTTCGTCGCCGGGCAATTTCTTGCAAATGTCGAGGTAGTTGCTGCTGGTGACACATGCGTCGCACTCCGCTTTCACGGCGGCGGTGGTGTTGACGTAGCAGACCACGGGAACGCCTGGGTGGGCGGCCTTGAGGGCTCGCACGTCATCGGCGGTGATGCCGTCCGCAAGGCTGCAGCCGGCCCTCGGCGTGGGGTGCAGGACGGTCTTGGCCGGGTTGACGATTTTCGCCGTCTCTGCCATGAACCGAACGCTGCTGAACAAGATGGTGTCGTGGGGCACTTCCTTGGCCAATTTGGCAAGCCCGTACGAGTCACCGGTGGCGTCGGCGACGCCGTAAATGATGTCGGGGGTTTGGTAGGAATGGGCCATGATGAAGACCCCCTTCTCGGCCTTCAAGCGGTTGATTTCCAGGGTCAAGGGTGCAATCATGCGGCACATGTGCACGTCCCAGCGCGTGTGGTCGTTGATGGCTGCGGCGAGCCGTTCGGCTTCCGCTTGCAATTCGGCTTCCGTGTGTCCGGTGAGGGCGTGCACGGGCTTGGGTGCCGGGGGGAGTGAAGGGGACAGCAGGTCCATTCAATCGATTCCACTTTGGTCCCTGATATGAGGGTGCTGGTGCTCCTTTAAGTGCGGGCTCCGTGGCCGGCTTGTTGACTTTCGAAATCCTTGACCGCGCCGCCGCGGGACGCATTGGACGCTTTACCACCAACCACGGAACCGTCACGACGCCAAGCCTCATGCCGGTGATCAACCCCAACATTGGACTCATTTCCCCGAAGGAGATGCGAGAGAAGTTTGGGGCGGAGATGATGATCACGAACAGTTACGTCATCCACAAGCACGAGGACTTGCGGGAGCAAGCGCTCAGTGAAGGCGTGCACAAGGTCATCGACTGGGACGGCGCCCTCATGACGGACAGTGGCACGTTCCAAATGTACGTGTACGGCGACGTGGAAGTGGGGCCAGAGGAAATCGTGCAGTTCCAACGCGACATGGGCGTGGACGTGGCCACTTGCCTCGACTTGTTCGTGACCCCCGACCACACCCGGGAAGAAGCAGAACACGCGGTGAGCACCACCATCAAGCGCACCCAAGAAGCGGTGGCCCACAAGGGAGACAGTTTGCTCAATGCCACGGTGCAAGGGGGCACCAACTTGGACCTCCGGGCGCGCTGCGCCGAAGTGTACCGAGACCTTGACGTGGACTACCACACCATCGGTGGCGTCGTTCCAGTCATGGAGCGGCAAATGTACCCTGAATTGGTGGACATGATCATTGCGAGCCAATCCATGCTCCGGAAGGACCGCCCCGTTCACTTGTTCGGTGCAGGCCACCCCCTTGTGTTCCCCCTCGCAACGGCCCTTGGCTGCGATCTCTTCGATTCCTCGTCCTACGCCAAGTACGCAAAGGACGCCCGCATCATGGTCCCAGAAGGCACCCTGCACCTGCGGGACTTGACCACCACCAACGAGTGGCCCTTTGCGAGCAGGTTCCTACAATCTTACACCCCGCAAGAATTGAAGGCCGCCCCGAAGAAAGAAATGGAGCGGGCCATTGCCCTCCACAACTTGGACGTCATGTTTGCAGACATTCGAAAGATTCGCAACTGCATCCAGGACGGCACGCTCTGGGAATTGGTGGAGCAACGCGCCGCAGCGCACCCGTTGCTTGCTGCCGCAACCCGAAAACTGGGCACGCCCGCCTATCAAGCGTGGCTCGAAATGCGCGAACCGCTGAGCCACGACAAAGCGCTGCGCTACACCGGCAGTCTCACCCATCAACGCCCCGCATTCCACCGCATCCAGAAACGGTTGCAGGAACGGTTCACGCCCCTTGGCACGCCAACGGAAGTGGAAATGGAAAGCAGCTGGGCCAAACAAGGCGAGGAACGGCTCGAAGCGGCAATGCACAAGGAACCACTGAACAAGCCGTTCAGCACCGGCATGAGCCGCCAACTGGACAAGGACCAAGACCACGTGTTCATCACGAGCCTCGGCCCGGTCCCCATGGGCCTGGACGAAGCGTACCCATTCGCCCAATCCGTTCTGCCTCGCCTGGAGGGCCTCGACCGGGAGCACATGGGCTGGGTGGGCCACACGAAGGACCTGTTCCTCGAAGCGCACGAGTTTGTGCCCGGCATCCCCGGCCCAGGCGTGCCCGGCGAGAAAATGGACATGGACTTCATGCAAGTGTACCGCACCGCCGACTGGCAATTTGGCAAGGGCGCCGGAGCCGCCCTCACAGACGGAGACTTGCAATGCGAGCGGAGCCGCAAGACCCACAAGATGCGAACCGTGACGTTGAACGGGGAACACATCCTCTCCCTGCGTGCCACGGACGGACTGTGGACGTTGAAACCAGCCGGGGCAAAGCTCCTGCACGCGGCACTCCCGGCCCCCGCCATGAGGGTGGTTGCTGACCCCGACTCCGTTCCGTTCAACCGGGACGGCAAGAGTTTGTTCAGCAAGTTCGTCGTGAGCTGTGATTTGGAATTGCGCCCTGGCGACGAGTGCCTCATTGTGGACGACACAGACACCTTGGTTGCCGTTGGAAAAGCGCTCCTCTGCGCGGAAGAAATGGAAGATTTCTCCACCGGCATGGCCGTGAAGGTCCGCGACGGTTTCGCCTCATAACCAGCTCGGCGCACCGGCTGCACTGGTCGCCGCCCTTTTTCCACTTGCAACCCAAACCCGGATTTCCCCTGCAATGGAAACCCAAAACCGGGTTTCAAAGGGGCCAATCTTCCACATGCAATGAAGGGGTGGGGGTGTGGCGTCGGAAACCTATATTTCAGGTGCCACTTTCGACGAATTCCCGCTTCGGTTCGAACCGATGGAACGCATGGAACAACTGGGAGGTTGTCCGTTGATGGTCCAGTCGAAGCGCACCCTCTGGGAGGAACCAATCAGTGGCAAACGATCTATTTGGACAACTACTCGAAGCGGAACCACTCTTCGTGAACAAGGAAGTCATGCGGGCAAGTTACACGCCCGAAGACCTACCCCACCGCGACAGTGAAATTCGTCAACTCGGCGCCTTGCTGGTGTCCGCCCTCCGCGGCGACACCCCAAGCAACGTCTTCATCTACGGAAAAACCGGCACCGGCAAAACAGCCAGTGTCAAGTACGTGGGCGGCGCACTCGTGGAAAAAGGGCAAGACCCCGACATTGACGTCCGCGTCAACATGGTCTACATCAACTGCGAAATCGTTGACACCCAATACCGCGTCCTGCAAAACATCGCCAACTGCTTCATCCCAAGTGAATCCTGGAGCCAACGCATCCCCTTCACCGGGTGGCCAACGGACGAAGTGTACGAGGCGCTCAAGCACTACGTGGACGGCTACACCAAGGACGGCAACGACCAATGGCAAGAGGACACCACCCGCAAGGGCGGCGAAGTCACCATCATCGTGCTCGACGAAGTGGACAAACTGAAAGGCGACGAAGTGCTCTACACGCTCACCCGCATCAACAGCGACCTCAAGAACAACAAAGTGAGCGTCATCGGCATCAGCAATGACCTCAAGTTCACTGAATTCTTGGACCCCCGTGTCAAGAGCAGCCTCGGCGAAGAATCCATGATTTTCGCCCCCTACAACGCCACACAACTGGAAGACATCCTGACCCAACGGGCCGGCATGGCCCTGAAGGAGAACGTGGTGGACGACGGCGTCATCGCCCTCTGCTCTGCCCTTGCTGCCCGTGAGCACGGAGACGCACGCCGCGCCTTGGACCTCCTGCGAGTTGCCACTGAACTCGCCGAGCGCCAAAACGACGGCCACGTCACGGACAACCACGTCCGCATGGCCCAGAACAAGATCGAGTTGGACCGCATCAGCGAAGTGGTCCGAACCCTCCCCACGCAGTCCAAACTGGTCCTGCTTGCCACCATTCTCGGTGAGGAGACCAACAAGGAAATGGGCGTCACCAACCTCACCACGGGTGAAGTGTTTAGCATCTACACGGATCTTTGCAAGGCCACTGGATGCGACGTGCTAACGCAGCGCCGCATCACGGACTTGATCAGTGAATTGGACATGCTTGGCATCTTCACGGCTCGCGTCATCAGCAAGGGACGCTACGGCCGCACCCGGGAAATCCAGATGAGTTGCCCCATTGACAGCACCAAGCGCGTGCTGGAAGAGGACGACATGATCCGCGGCGTGGTGGACTTCCACCCCAAGCGCCAACGACGCCTCATCTAGGCCCTCCACCCCACTACTTTTCCCAACTTTCCCCATTCTTCTCTTTTGCAAACCACCAACGCGCGAGGAGTGAGCGTTCGCTGGGCCAGAACGTCGTTCGCTACGTTTTCGTGGAGACGAGCCTATTGGGACGGTTTCTCTTCGTCCGCTGCCGGTTCCTCATCCTTGGAACCGGTGGGCTTGTCGCCCTCTTCGTCGTGCTTGCCGAAGCGCTTGTGGGCCATTTCGTACGCGGTTGGCCCAAGGACGATGAGCCCAACCACGAACCAGCCGGCCGCCTTGATGTTTCCAGGCGCGTTTCCAGCGTGGTTGTCGGTGCCTTGCAGGATGTCGAAGACGAACAATTTCACGACGCCAATCCATGGCACTTCGCCGCGGGCTTTGCCGAGCACCCATTCTTCTCGAACGGGCACCGTGATGATGCCTTCCCCTTGGTCCCAGCAGCCGTTGTTGTCGCCTTTCGTGATGAAGCCGCTGTCAGCGGGCGTCAAGGAGGCGTGCCCGTAGGGAGCGAGGCGGAGGCGGCAGTCGGGGCGAATGTCGAATCGATCCGCGTCTTTGATGCTTGGGTGATCCAGGTCATTGATGCGTTCCAGTCCAAGCTCGGGGACGTTGTAGGTGCCGTCGCCGTTGATTTCGAGCGTGAACATGACGCGGTGGATGATGGGGGTGAATTGGTCGGAGCCGTGGGGTTGGTACACGATGGTGTCGCCGGATTCGCCGTGGTGTTTCTTTCCCCCTTCGGCCATGGTTTCGATGGTCCCCGGGGCTTTGACGAAGATGAGGTCCCCGGTGTCAATGGTGCCAATGCCGAGGAACGTGCTGGTGTCGCAGGCGTTGCCTTCTGTTCCGAAGCCTTGCTCGCAATGCATCATGGATTCAGATTCGATGACCACCACGGGGGCGTTTCCTAGGGGTTGCCCTGTTAGGCCCCAGAGGAGGGTTGCGCCCACGAGCAGGATCAGGAGGACGGAGCCGATGCTGCGAACCGTTGGGTACGGTTTGTCCTCGCGGGTGAGGAACTTGTGAGTGGGCTCGTGTTTCTCTTCAATCCAAGCCAGGAATTTGGCTTTCAGGCGACGCATCGGTTGTCCATTGGGGCTCCTTTGAAAAGCCCGCGCAAGCGCGCACCCGAACGCCCTTAAGCAGACCCAAATTCCACGACACAACAATGGGTGCCTACTCAATTTCCGCTATCAAAGGGGCGGAATCCAAACTGCCAACCCCGCACGGTGATTTCCGCATCGCCGCCTACAGGGACATCCAAACCGGCAAAGAGCACGCAGCCATTTTCATGGGCGACGTGGGCGGCGAAGACGTGTTGGTGCGCATCCACAGCGAATGCCTCACGGGAGACATTTTTGGTTCGAAGCGTTGCGACTGCGGCGCACAACTGCAATCCGCGCTCGAAACCATCGCTTCCGAGGGCCGGGGCGTTGTTTTGTACCTTCGCCAGGAGGGTCGCGGCATTGGCCTCATTGACAAAATTGCCGCGTACGAATTGCAAGAACAAGGCCTCGATACAGTGGACGCAAACCGTGAGCTCGGCCACCCTGACGATGCGCGCACCTATGACGCGGCACGGGACATGCTTCGAGATCTCGGCGTTGATTCTGTCCGCCTGTTGACCAACAACCCAGCCAAAGTGGAAGCCCTGCAAGCGTTCCACATCCCCATCACCAAGCAAGTGCCCATTCGCACCACGCCAAACGACGACAACCGGGCGTACTTGGATGCGAAGCGGGACCGCATGGGCCACGCATTGTAGCGGCGCTAGCCCTGGTCAAACGCCGCTGCGGCCCGGAACCACGCCATGGCTTCCTCATCCAATTCCGTGAGCGTGACGCGGTGGCTGATGCGGCCATCAGGCATCACGTCCCGACGCAATCGCTCGGACGAAATCGGCATGGGGCTGATGAACCGGACGATGATGCTGCCTTTCACGTGGGCAACGGGGCACCAAAGAAACCGTGTCCTTGCCACCAGGCAGACGCGGCTTTTGGTGGCCGCCACGGGAAGCCCCATGGTCGTTGCGAGCTCCCGCCACAACCCGAGTGCCTCTGGCCGGTTTTGGAAGAATTTCGCTTCCCAGGCGGCGGCGTCTGTGCCCAAGTACACGAGCCCAGATTCCCATTGCGCGCCTTAGTTTCATCTGCCCCCTGCATAACCCCTTTACAAACCGGTGGCGTCGGCGAAACCACTTGTCCGAGAGAATCACTGCGCAAGGCGCCCGCGTTCACAACGAACGGAAAACCGTTCGAGCGTTTCATCAAGTGGGGCCACGGCCCCACGACGGGATGGGGGCGGCGCAATGAGCGGCAAAATCATCGTCCGCGGCGCCCGAGAACACAACTTGAAGGGCGTTGACGTGGAGATTCCGCGAGGGAAATTGGCGGTGGTCACGGGCCTCAGTGGCAGTGGCAAAAGCAGCCTCGCCTTTGACACCATTTACGCAGAGGGCCAACGGCGCTACGTGGAATCCCTTTCCGCCTACGCTCGCCAATTCCTTGGCCAAATGAAGAAACCCGAAGTGGACCACATCGAAGGCCTCAGCCCCGCCATCAGCATTGACCAAAAAACCACCCACAACAACCCCCGTTCCACCGTGGGCACGGTCACCGAGATCTACGATTACCTCCGCCTCATGTGGGCGCACATCGGGAAACCACACTGCCCGGTTTGCAATCGCGACATTGGCCGCATGAGCGTGGACCAAATCGTCACCGAGATCCTGAAACTTCCTGAAGGCACGAAAATGATGGTCTTGGCACCCGTCGTGGACGACCGCAAAGGGGAGTACCAACGACTCTTCAAAGACTACCTCGCAGAAGGATACAGTCGCGTCCGCGTGGACGGCGAAATGGGCACCCTCGACCAGGAATGGAAGCTGGAGAAAACGCACAAGCACACCATCGAAATCGTCATTGATCGCCTCACCGCGAACCCCGAAAGCCGAGACCGCGTTGCGGACTCCATTGAGACCAGCTTCGGCCTCGCCGATGGCCGCGTGACCATTTGGACGGAGAACGAAGAGCAACTCTACTCCGCCAGCTTCGGCTGCCCCGAACACGGAGCAGTCCTGACAGAGCTTGCGCCACGCATTTTCAGTTTCAACAGCCCACACGGAGCCTGCGGCACATGCAGCGGCATCGGTGCGAGCCTGCAACCGGACGTGGACCGCATCATCAAGGACGACGCCCTCTCCGTCAGCAAAGGCTGCTTCCACCACGAGGTGTTCATCATGAAGTCATGGATGGGACGCTGGCTGCGGCAAGTGGCCCGGGAACACGGCATCGACCTGGAAACCCCGTGGAAGAACCTCCCCGAGGCACACAAGGACATCATCCTGCACGGCGCCCCAGACACCATGCGCATCCGCGTCGGCAACTGGAGTGGTGAATCCCAGTGGGAAGGCATCGCAGCACGGCTGCGCCGACTCCTACAGGAAAGCCAATCGGAGCGCGCCCGCGACCGCATCCAGTCGTTCATGAGCGAACGCAACTGCCACGCCTGCAAGGGCCAACGGCTCAAAGACGCGGTGCTCGCAGTCACCGTGGAGGACACCCACATCATCCAGGCGACGCAGTGGAGCATCAAGGAGTCCCTGAAATGGTTCCAAGCCCTCGACAAGAAACTCAACGAACGGGATCTTGGCGTCGCCAAGGAAGTGTTGAAAGAAGTCATCGCCCGATTGACGTTCCTGTTTGACGTTGGCCTTGGCTACCTGAGCATGGACCGCATCAGTGGCACCCTCTCCGGCGGCGAATCGCAACGCATCCGCCTCGCAAGCCAAATCGGCAGCGGCCTGCAAGGCGTGTTGTACGTGCTGGACGAACCAAGCATTGGTTTGCACCAACGAGACAACCACCGACTCATCGGCACCCTGCAACGGCTCCGTGACTTGGACAACACTGTGCTGGTGGTGGAGCACGACGAGGACACCATGCGAGCCGCGGACTACCTCATCGACATTGGCCCCGGCGCCGGTGAACACGGCGGGCAAATCATGGCCGCAGGCACCCCGAAACAAGTGGCCCGCAACAAAAAGTCGCTCACCGGCCAGTACCTCTCAGGAGACCTGCGAATTGAACTGCCCGCCTCCCGCCGGAAAGGCAACGGCAAAGCATTGACCATTTGCGGAGCCCGCGCAAACAACTTGCAAAACGTCACCGTGGACATCCCACTGGGAACCTTCACCGCGGTGACCGGTGTCAGCGGCAGTGGCAAGTCCACGCT
>JBMZMP010000032.1:6394-11364 GCA_049619235.1 Thermoplasmatota archaeon | reverse complement strand
CGGTGGCATTGGCCGTGCCGTGGACAAAGGCGGGCTCACGTGGCAGCCCATCAGCCTCGGCTTGTTGATGCTCGGCTTGTTTGCGCCGTTGTTCGTCGGGGCCCACATGCCGTACTTGTTCGTGTTTGGCATGTTCTTCTTCGTGGCCCATTCCATGCTGCAAACCACGGTTCCTGGACAAGTGAGTCGCATCGCGGGCCGCAGCGGCGGACGCGGCCACGGCATCCAGAACGTCATTGCGTACATGGGGACGTTCGTGGCGGGACCCATCGCCGGGTACTACGCGGATTGGACCACGATGCCGTTCGTGGTTTCCGGCTCCTTGGCGGTTCTTGGCGCCGTACTTGTCTACGTGGCGCTCGGAAAAGGTTCATCAAGCGCTTGAACTGGGCCAAACCATGGAGACTGCGAAAAGGCTGCTGCTCGTGCGCCGCCTTGCCGTCATTGTCGTCGTAATGACCTTCGCCCTCATGGTGCTTGGCAGCTGGGTCAAAGCCACCGGGAGCGGCCTTAGCTGCCCCGATTGGCCCAAGTGCTACGGCGAATGGCTGCCACCGTTCCCAAGCGTGGAAAACAACGGCACCTACGAAGGCGAGCCAGTCTACTACTCGCAAGCCCAAATCCTCTACGAATGGAGCCACCGCCTCGTCGCTTCCATTCTCGGCGTGCCCTTCATCGCCTTGGCCGTGGTGGCCTTCCGCGGCAAAGAATTCAATGGCGCCCTCCGAAAACTGCCTCTTGTTGCAGCGGGCGTATTGTTCCTGCAAGTCAACTTGGGCGGCATCACGGTTCTCGGCAAGAACGCCGCAGCGCTCACAACGATGCACCTTGGCATGGCCACCGTGTTCTTCTTCCTGGTGTCCATGATCATGGCCATCGCCCTGCTTCGCCCCTTCCCCGACGACCGCCACATCGTCGAAGTCCGGAAGGAACCAGGCGTCGTGGAGACCGTGTACCCGGGTGAAAAACAATGAGCAAATTCGGCGACTACGTCACCATCAGCAAACCCCGCATCATGATTTTGCTGCTGGTGGTCGCATGGGCCGCCATGTTCGTTGCAGAAGGCGGATTTCCGGACCTTCGCGCATTCCTCGCCGTGACCGCGGCAGGCATTTTCAGCACCGCCAGTAGTGGTGCATTCAACAACGTCTACGAGCGGGACAAGGACGCCAAAATGGGCCGCACCGCCGACCGCCCCATCCCCGCGGGCCGATTGTCGGTCCTCGAGGCGACTTTGTACGGCATCCTCATGGGCGTGGCGAGCTTTGCGGTATTGTACTTCCCCGGCTACCACCTCGCCGCTTGGCTCACCCTGGGCGCCGTTGCATTCTACTTCGTCATTTACACGATTCTCCTCAAGCCCACGACGCCGCAAAACATCGTCATCGGCGGATTCGCAGGGAGCTTCCCCGCATTGATTGGCTGGGCCGGTGCAACTGGAACCCTTGCCTGGCCCGCTTGGGTGCTTGCTTTGATTGTGTTCTTCTGGACGCCGCCCCACTTCTGGGCCTTGAACGTCTTGTACGCAAAGGACTACGAAGCGGCCGCGTTCCCCATGATGATCAACGCCGCAGGAGAGGAATCCACGAAACGGCAGATGTTCTTCTACGCCGGCCTCACCATGCTTGCAAGTTTCGCCCTTGTACCCGCCGGTCTTGGGTACCTGTACATGGCGGCTGCGAGTTACTTCGGGTACCGCTTCGTGAAGGAATGCGCAGACCTCGCAGGTGACGTGCCAAAACCGCAGGTGCGCAAATACTTCCTCTACACGATCCAGTACCTCGGCTTCCTGCTTCTCGTCTTGATTCTGGACGTAGTGCTGGTTGCCAAGTGGCCCGTGCTTGGGCCGTTCTCGTAGCCGCGTAGCCTTACGGGTAACTGGGAAGCGCTTCGCCGACTGCGAGCTTTGCTTCGTAGCCTGTGGCAATGGACGCGATTTCCCCGATGACTTGGTACAAGTGCCGAGTCGGTTCGTCGAGGGCGGTTTCGTCTTCGCCTGGCGACGACTGGGTGCTCAGGGCGAAGGGCTCGAAGTGGCTGCCGGGGCTGTTGAGATTGTCATTGTCCCCTTTGCCCGTGTGGACGCGGTAGAACCCGCCAACGACACTGCCGCACACCATGTACATGACCGGCTCCGCCGTGTTTTCCCCGGTCTTGATGCTGGTGGGGACGCCTTCTTGGACAATCACCGTCGTGGTCTTGACGCCTTCTTTGCCCGTGTTCATTTTGTCGCGGGCCTTCGAATTGAGGGTTAGGAATTGGTCGCCGCTGGTGGCGGTGGTGATGCCCATGCCGTACGTTCCCGCATCCGCCTTCACGAAGACGCTTGCCTCCCGGTTGATGCCGTACTCTTCGTACTTGGCGCGGGTCTTTGCAAGCACCCGGTCCACGGCGGCGGCCACGGCTTCGAAGCCATCTTTGGACTTGAAGTCCACGCGCACCTTTTCGAATTCCGCGGTGATGAGCCACGGGTCGAAGCCCACGTACTCGCCGAGTTGGCGGCTCATTTCATTGACGATGCGGAAATGCTCCGATTTGCTGCGGCGGTGCCAACCCATGCTTGGCGGCGGCGTGACCGGTTGGTCAATGCCGTCGAGGATTTCGGGGCTCCCCGAACTGAGATCGTTGTTGAGAATGACCACGTCGTGCACGGTTCCGTCCGCGATGAGGCTGTCGCCGTCCCGCATGACGCCGTGGACGGTGAGGGAGTCCCCGAGGGCGGTTTCCACGTCCGTTTGCGGAAACAATTCTTGGTTCAGGGTCCCGACGGTGACGTCGTAGCCAGCGCCGGCGAAGAGGTTGCGGAGCTGCAGGAGGTTTTGGAAGTACCACTTGTTGCGGGAGTGGCTTTCCCCGAGCAGGAGGAGCTCCTTGGCGCCTGGGTACATGCGGCCCATGTAGCTCTTGATGGCGGCGCTCGCTTCCGCGTGGCTGCGCGCTGCGAGGTTGTTGAATCCGGCAGGGAATGCGTTTGCGTCCACAACGGCCATCTTGTGGCGGTTGCGCCGTATGTCCACGCTGGTGTACACGGGGCAGTGGACTTGGTTGCGGTGGTACGCGAGGAAATCCTCGACGCGTTCGGCTTGCTGTGTGAGCGTTTCGTGTAGGTTCATGCCAAGTCCTCCAAGGCAAGTCCTTGGTATCCGTCGCGGTGAATGAAGATCTCTTCCCAGAGGTTGTAAACGAGTTGTTCGGCGGGCCGTTCAAAGACCCCGTTGTGCTTGATGGGGGCAAGTTTTGCCGCGTGTGCTTCGAATTGGTCCATCACTTTTGGACCCGTGGCGCGGCCGGCGGGCACCTTCTTGCGCCAGACCAGGTCGTGTGGCATCCCAACGTCTTCGAGCGCCTTGCGGAGCACGAATTTCTCCATTTCTTGCACCTTCGCGCTCCATGGAACGGCGCGGCTTGCGGCGTGCAGGGGTTGGCTGAGGAACGGCACGCGCACTTCGAGGCTTGCGGCCATGGAGTTGCGGTCCACGAGCCGCAATTGGAAGTTGTTGAGTTGGCCTTGCTGGTCCCATTCTGCGAGGCTTTGGCCACTCATGTGGGTGCTGTTGATGAGGGTGCAGAGTTCTTCCTCGTGTGCCGGCTTTGCTTCCCGCACGCGTTTGATTCGGTGCTTGCCCACTTCGAGTGGGTTCGCGTAGCGGCTGTAGCCGCCCCAGAGCTCGTCGCTGCCTTGCCCGCAGAGGCCGACGGTGACGGTTTCCCGCATGAAAGCAAAGAGTGGCTGGAAGAAGAATTCCGTGTAGTTGATGTTCTCGTTGTGCCACGTGTACCGCGGCAAGTCGGCCATGACATCGTCCACGTCGAAGAAGGTCTCGTGGTGCTCCGTGCCGAGGTGTTCGCTGAGTTGCCGGGCCGCCTGGAAGTCCGCGACTTCTTCGGATTCGGCGATGGTGAACGTGTGGATGGGTGCGTCCGCGAGGAGGGTTTGGTGCACGGCGGCGACGGCGGCGCTGTCGAGGCCGCCACTCAGGATGACTCCGAGGGGCACGTCCGCCATGAGTTGTTCGTCCACGGATTGGATGAACCGTTCCCGGATGGTTGCGGCGGCGTCTTCGATGCTGGTGTAGGACTCCACGGGGACTTGGTAGTACGGCGTCCATGCCACGTGGCACGCTGCGTTGCCCGGGCGGAGCGTGGCGTGGGTGCCGGGGGGCAATTGGTGGATGCCCGCAAACAGCGTGGATTGCCCCGTGAGGAATTCGATGGTGCTGCGTTCCTTGATGCGGTTGAAGTCTGCTTTTCGTTCCAGTTCGGGGTGGGCAAACAACGCTTTTTGCTCGGAGGCAAAGAGCCAGTCGCCGTTCACTTCGGCGTAGAAGAATGGCTTGATGCCAAACACGTCGCGGGCAACGAACAAGGTGCGTTCGACGGTGTCCCAGAGTGCGAATGCAAACATGCCTTCCAGTTTCTCAACGACCGCGGCGCCCCAGTGGCGGTACCCTTCCAGGAGCACTTCCGTGTCGCTGTGGTCGGATTGGAATTGGCACCCCGCGGCTTCCAGGTGGCTGCGGAGCTGTTTGTGGTTGTAGATTTCGCCGTTGTACACGACGCAGTACCGGCCGTCATGGGACTCCATGGGTTGCGCGCCGCCTTCGTGGTCAATGATGCTCAACCGTCGGTGGCCGAGGGTGACCCCATCGTCCGTCCAGATGCCTTCGCCGTCGGGGCCGCGGTGGGCGATGCGGTCGCACATGGATTGGACCAGTGGCTTGTCTTCCCGGCCCAGCAGGCCCGCGATACCGCACACGGTTAGGCTCCGTACGTTTTCTGAAGGTATGCAACGATGCGGGCGGATTCGTTCATGGTGACGTCACCGTCTTGGATCACGGGCACCGTTTCGCTTCCGAGTTCCGCCAGTTTCGGGTCGCCGAGGGGCAATTCGACCGAGGTGTAGTCCAAGTTGAGCTCCCAGAGCTTCTTACGCACGTGCCCGCAGTACGGGCACATTTTGTTTTCGTACA
>JBMZMP010000032.1:0-6384 GCA_049619235.1 Thermoplasmatota archaeon | reverse complement strand
TTTGCCATGGTCGGGAGACCCATCAGTCGTTCTTAAGCCGCAGGGAATGCGCATCCACAATCCAAGTGGCGCGGCTCGCGGTGGCGTCCACGTGGGACTCGGTGACGCAAACCGGTGCGCGGTAATGGGGCGCATCGAGCACGAGGGTTTCGAATTCTCCGCCTTCCCCGGCGATGTGGGGCCGGGACTTGTGTGCCTTGAGGTAGGCCAATTTGGCTTCGTCAAACTGGGCGCCGGCCCAGGTCTCGTCCAGGCCGTCGGCGGCCACGCGGCTGAACCGCAGGTCGTACCCGGCGTGTTGGAGGCTGCGGATGTACGTCTCCGGGTTCTTGTGCCAAATGGGGGCGAAGGTCTTGATGCCGAGTTCGTGGCCGACGCGGTCGATGCGGGTTTTTTGGTATTCACTTGCGAGGGCGCCGCTCAGTACAGCGTCAATGTGGTACGTTTCCTTCGCTGCTTGCAAGGCGGCTTTGAGGTCTTCCACTTCCTCCGTTTGTCCCGTGCGCGCGGGCCATTCCAAGATGGGCATGCCCATGGCCTCGGCGATTCCACGGGTCACGTCGAGGTTGGGGACGTGGTACATCCAGGCATCGTCTTCGGCGGGCCTCATCACGATGGCAACGACCACGTCCCAGGCGCATCCCTGTGCCAGTTCCACGGCGGCGACGGAGTCTTTTCCCCCGGAGAGGAGCACGGCGCAGCGCATCAGGAGTCCCGAATGGTGGGGCGGAATTCCCGTGCCGCTTGCAGGTCGTTGAGGTTCAATTCCAGTTCCTGGACACCGTCTTCGAAGTCCGGTTGCTTGGCGAGGAGGTCGCCGCGGGGGCCGTATGCTTGCGCGCCGCCCCAGAACATGATGCCGTCTTGCGCGCCCACGTTGTTGCTGTAGAGCATGAACACTGCGTTCTCAACAGCGCGAGCGGGCAGCAGGGTTTCGAAGAACCGCTTGGAGATGCTTGGGCTGGCGCTGATGTTGAGCAGGATGTCTGCCCCCATCAACACCTGTTCCTTGTGGAATTCTGGGAAGTACAAGTCGTAGCAAATGCCGACGCCTATGGCACCCAGCTTGGTGTGCCAAACGGGTTGGTCCATGCCGTTTGCAAAAAACAGCCCTTCTTGGAACGTGGTGAACGTTGGCAGCGCCCGTTTCTTGACCCAAGTGATCGCGCCTTCGTCGTCAATGCAGAGCGCGGCGTTGTAGGTGAGGCCGGCCCGTGGCGTGTATGGGGCCCCGACGACGAGGTGGGTCTTCGTCGCCCTGCAAGCGTCGCGGAGAGGCTGCAGCCGGGGGTCTTCGTCCTTGAAGGCGAGCCGTTGCACATCGTCGCCAATGTTGTACCCGGTCAGGAACAATTCAGGGAACACCACGAGGCCCCCTTTGCATGCGGCGGCAACCGTTTGCACGTTGGCCTGCACGTTTCCAAGGGCAGGTGCGGCGCTCCATAGGGCGACGTTCATGGCAACCGCCAAATCAAAGCGCTACTTGGGCGCTTCGTGGAGGCCCTCATTCGCTTCATCAAGGATCACGTCCGCAGCGCCGGCGCAAGCGGGGTGGTCATTGGCATCAGTGGCGGCCTTGACAGTGCGGTGGTTGCCGATTTGTGCGTCCGGGCCCTTGGCGCCGATGCGGTGCATGGTTTCCTGATGCCAAGCGAGGACTCCAACCCCCAGGACGCCGCGGATGGGCGACTCCTCCTGGAGCACCTTGGCCTACCTGTGCACGAGCGGCCCATTGAACCGGTGCTGGCGGGCATGGAAACGGTGCTTGGCCGCTTTGATTCCCCGCAGCAACGCGGCAACGTCAAGGCCCGGGCCCGCATGATGATTTTGTACGCCGAGGCACAGGCGCGGGGTTGCTTGGTGGCTGGCACGGGCAACAAGTCGGAGCTGCTGATTGGCTACTTCACGAAACACGGCGACGGCGGCAACGACTTGCTGCCCATTGGAGACATCTACAAGTCGGATTTGTTTGACTTGGCCCGGGAATTGGGCCTCCCGGCGCAGCTCATCGAAAAGCCTCCAAGCGCAGGGCTGTGGGAAGGGCAAACGGACGAAGGGGAGCTTGGCATGACGTATCCGCAACTGGATGCCATCCTGAAGGGCATCGAGTTGAACTCCAACCCGGATGACATCGCGTCTCGCACGGGGCAGTCCCTATCCGAAGTGAACCGCATTTGCGGCTTGGTCCGCAGCAGCGAGCACAAGCGGAAACTGGCCTTGATTCCGAAAATGGGCGCGCGGACCGTTGGGATTGATTGGCGGCGAAGCGTCCACTGGGACTAGGCTGCGCCGCTTGCGCCCTCGAGCCAGAAAAACGTTTGTCGGCTGTCCCTCAAGCTCAATTGTTCCTTGAGGACGCCAATGTCTTTGAGTTTCTTCAGGGCACTGTACACGGTGCGGCGGGCAAGGCCCGTTTCCTCTTGCAGCGTGGCGCCAGTCATGGGTTCGTGACCGTACATGGCGCAGTAGACCGCTTGCACGGATGGCGGGACGGATGCCAGGCTTTGGAGCTCAGACTTGCACGGTTCCATGAAAGATGGTTAGAAACCTGTACTATTAATGGTCCAAAGTTTCAAGTGCTTTAGTCAGTAAAGGATACCTAACCATGGAAGACTCCTGTGTGGCGGGCTGCCCGTTCCAAGAAAGCCTCGACCTATTGAGCCGCCGATACGCCCTGAGCATCCTCTGGGCATTGCAACAAGTGAGCCCCCGGCGCTTTAGTGAAATCAAAGCCGAACTGGGCATCAACCCCGTGACCCTCTCGCAGCGCTTGAAGGACTTCGAAGAAGCCGGCCTCATCACCCGCACCACGTACAACGAAATCCCCCCACGCGTCGATTACGCCCTCACCACCAAAGGCTACGACTTGCTTCCCCTCATCGACAAAATCGAAGGCTGGGCCAACAAATGGACAAAGCTTGAAAACGCCGCAGCGGAGGCCTGAACGTGGCACGCATCCTTGTCCAATCGCCCCCCGACTTGCAAAGCACCGCCATACGCGACGCACTCGTGGAACAAATCCGTGAAGACGGCCACGACGCGGCCGCCCTCGGCAACCTCTCCCGCGACCTCACCGAAGGCGACGCCCTCGTCGTCCTAGCCGACCGTGCAGATGGCGCAACCGGCGCCGCAGCCGGTTTCGCCCTCGCCCTCAAGAAGCCGGTCCTCGCCCTCCACTCCGACGCCCTGCCCGCCGGGTTCGAAGGCGCGACTCCCGGAAAAGCCAGCGACGTGGAAGGGTGGTTCCAACTCCTCCCCGAATTCTACGAAGCGGTCCGCCCCTTCGCGGGCCGACTCGTGCGGGACCTGATTCCCCAATTGGTCAAAGATGCCGGCCACGACGTGAAGTTCCGCTCCCTGGACAACGCAGACAAACCCGCGTTCCTGAAACAGAAAGTGGTGGACGAAGCAATGGAATTGCTGCACGCAGATCTCGGCCAAGAAACCGAGGAAGTGGGCGACGTCCTGGAGGCCTTGGAGTCCCTGATTCGCGTCCGAGACTACGGCCGCGACAACCTACGCCGCGTCAAGGAAGGCAAGAAGAAGCGCCGCGGCGGATTCGAACGGTGCTGGGTGGTAGAAGCCACCTCCACGGAAACCAGCGCGCGCGAACCAGAGGCCGCCCCGGAACCCCCCACAGCCGAACCTGAACCGGCCGCCAATGACGCCCCCGCGACGGAACCCGCGGCCCCCAAACGGCACACGGAATTCTACGAAGTGTAATGCTCGGCTTCCGCGACCCCCTCGTCCTGAGCCCCATGGTGGACGTCACCGACGCCGCATTCCGAAGCGTAGCCAAGGACTGGGGCGCCGACATCACCTGCAGTGAAATGGTCAGCGCAGTGGGCCTCGTGCACGACAACCCGAAAACGTGGCGCCTCGTACAACCATGGACCAATGAAGCGCCGTACGGCGTGCAAATCATGGGCGGCGACCCGGAAGAAATGGCGAAGGCGGTCTCCGTGGTGTGCGAGCGCGTTCAACCGGACTTCGTTGACCTCAACCTCGGCTGCCCCAGCCCCAACATCCTACGGTCCTGCGCGGGAGGGTTCCTTCTGCGCGACCCAAAACACGCGGGTCGCGTCATCCAAGCCGCCGTGGACGCAGCTGGGAACACCCCCGTTTCCGTCAAAATGCGCACTGGGCATGACTTGGAACACTTGACCTACTTGCAAGTGGGAGAAGAGGCAGAAGCCGCCGGCGCCGCTTGGACCACGCTTCACGGCCGAACCGTGGTGCAGGGATACTCTGGAAAAGCGGATTGGAACCACATTGCAGCCCTCGTTGACCACTTGTCCATCCCGGTGATTGGCAACGGAGACCTGCAATCTGGCGCAGACGTCAAGCGCATGCAAGAGGAAACCCAATGTGAAGGATTCTTCATCGCCCGGGCCGCCATGCACGACCCCACGATTTTCACGCGAATGCGCGCCGAACTCAATGGAGAAGCGGTTCCGGAAAGCCCAGGGCTTGGGGAACGGTTGGCCACATTTTGGACGTACGTGGAGCGAGCCAAAACCATCGGCATCGAACACATGGGCGACTATCGAAGGCAAGGAACCCGATTCGTCAGCGGAGCCCCCGGCGCGAAGCGAATCCGGGCTGCCCTGCACGAGTGCCAATCCTTCGAAGACCTAGAAGCACTCGTCAATGCAAATCGCGGCGAGTGACGCCGACGACGCCCAAGAATGGCCACAGCACCGTGTGAATCAATAGCCCCACCACTGCCCCGTATGGGTTCAGCGGGGAGGGCCTTGCGCCTGCTCCGTTGCTTGGGTAGATGATTTCCCACATGGAAAACCGCAGGGTTTCTCCGGATGTTCCATTGACCTCTTGGATGTCCCAGCCGGAAACCGATTCCCAACCATGCAGCAGGTTTGCGGGACTCAAATAGCGAGGCGCGTCAATGCCGGGTTTTTCGAACTTGGAGATGCGGGCCTTTTCCCGGGCATCCCAACTGGATTCCGCTTGTCCGTAGCAGTCGTGGTTGCGAGGGTAACCATTGTAGGGCATGTTGCCGTCTGCTTCAGCAAAGTACACTTGGACAATGCACCAATTTGCCTCGTAGTCAAATCGAAGGCGGGGGACCCCTCTTTCTTCGAAGAAGGCGTCCGTGTCCCCCACTATGTTTTGCCGACATACTTCCGTGGCCGCAAAGGCGCGGCGGTCCAGTTCGAAGTACTGCTCCAGTTGCTGCTGGGTCCGCGCCTCATAGACCGTGTGCGTTGGGCGGTTCTGGGCTTCGCATTCATACATGTCCTCGTAGGCGTCGTCGTCGTACACGCCAAGTTGTGCAAATTCATCGTCCTGCATGGCGACCAAGTACCCCGTGCTGCCAATGAGCGGGGCCACGATGGCAATGGCGGCGACGGCGAGGGCAACTGCGGGGATGCCCCTCCGGACGTAGATGCCGGCGACGCAGGAAATGGCAACAAGCGGGAACATGGCAAGAATGGTCCAGAGGACCGTCACGAAGAACCCGAACGAGAACAAGGTGTTCATCTCCATGATGGCACCCGTGATCAGCATGGCAATGGCAGCCACCAGGACGGCGATGGCCACCCAAGCGTAGGCGCCAAGCATCTTGGAGAGAATGATGCGGGTGCGGCTGACCGGCTTCGAGAACAACAAGAACACGGTTCGGTCTTGCCACTCGCTTGCCGTGGCACTCACGCCCGCAAGGACCGCGAAGAACAACAGGAGGAGCTTGGCGTTGAAAATAGGGAACCCAAGAAACAGGGCCCAAGCCATTTGCAAATCAAACTGGTCCCGTTCTTCTTGCAGCTGCGCACGGTACTCCGCGTCGCCATACCCTTCGCTCAAGGATTCGTCGATTTCGTACAATGGCAGGGCCACGAGGGCAACGCCAATGAGGCAAAGCAGGGCCGTGAAAATCCAGGTGCGCACACGGGCTTGGTCCGCGAACGTCCGCAGGAAAATGGCGCGACTCATGGACCCCCCGTCATTTTGAGGAACGTTTCCTCGAGACTGCTTCCGACCGATTCCACTTCGTGCACGAGTCCTCCGGCGCGGGCAATGGCGGTGACCACGCGACCCACGGTGGCGGGGTCGCCACGCACTTCGATTTGGTGCGTGCCGAGGGAGGTAACTGGCGCCACCGCTTTTGCGCCGGCGAGAATCTTCGGGGAGGGGTTGAGGATGCGGATGCGGGTGGCAAGGTGGCCCCCCGCTTGCTGGGTCAGTTCCTGCGGCGAACCAAGGGCGATGATGTTGCCGTCGCGGACAATGGCGATGCGGTCGCACACTTGCTCCACTTCGCTCATCACGTGACTGTTGAGGAAAATGGCCGTGCCTTGCGCTGCGAGTTTCTTCATCAGTTCCCGAAGTTCGAATGCCCCCCTTGGGTCAAGCCCGTTGGTGGGT
>JBMZMP010000031.1:0-11752 GCA_049619235.1 Thermoplasmatota archaeon | reverse complement strand
GCACGCCGAGCGTGCGACCCGGACTGGCCGGGCAACGTGGAGGGAGACTCCACTACTATTCACTGGGTGACATGAGGGGGTATAAAAGGGTGGTGGGGGAAGTCACTTGACTTTCTTCACCCGGTCAAAGGACCGGAATTGCACGCCGTAGCCATCCACTTCATGCCCATCAATCAGAAAGTGGTTTCCAGCCTTGGGCACTTGGATGCGGCGGCCACCCACTTCAAGCCTCATGGTGAATGTGTGCAGCGTTTCATCCACCACGTCGCCTTCGAGGCCGACGAACTGGCTGTCGCTGCTCTTCGTGATTTTGACGCGTTGTCCAATCCATTCGCCTTTGCCGACCTTGACGGCTGGGCCGAGGCGGGGGACTTGCCGCTTCACTAGTCGATGCGTGCTTGGAAGCCCATGTCCTCGAGGGTTTTCTGGACTTTCCGGGTGTGTTCGCCTTGCAGTTCCACGTGGCCATCCTTGATGGCGCCACCGCAGGCACACTTGCTCTTCAAATTGGTGAGGAGTTTCTTCTTGTCGATGCTTGGATCGTCAATGCCGCTGACAATGGTCATCACTTTCCCGTAGCGACGGGTATCGGTGGTGATGCGAAGTTCAAGTTGTTCCATGGCGATTGCGTCCATGGAGTCAAAGTCTTGGAGTTCGTCTGGCAGGCCTGCGGCTTCGAAGATGTCGCTCATTGCGGGGTAATTCCTCAAATCGTTGGACACGGACCCCTCTAATAAGTGATTTTACGGGGCCAGTGCAAGAAAATCAGCAGGATAATCCGGAAAATCGTGGGCCGGAAGGCGCGGTTGGCCCCTGCGGTGGTAGAACTGCAGAGCATGGCCTAGCAGAACATTTTGCAAGAGCTAGATGTCTCAGTCGCAAAAAATCAAGGGAAGAAAGAGGGAAAAGGATGCCCGGAGGGCTGAGTTCGCTCCCCGAGGTGACGAAGTCACCTATCGGGGGTCGCTGATGCACCGAGCGCGGTTAGTTCAAACCGAGCTCTTCTTCACGAGCAATCGTGAGGATGCGAGCAATTTCGCGGCGCAGCGTGCGGATCTTGCCAGGGGATTGGGCGGAGCCACCCATGGCTTGGATGCCGCGTTCGCGCATCAATTCGTGGCGGAGTTCGTTGAGGCGCTCTTGGCGTTCCTCAGCGTTCATTTCACGAATTTCTTTGGCTTTCAACATCAGCTCTCCTCCACAGTGAAGGATTTGCGTTGGCGGCCGCCTTCAGGCTTGTCGGCCTTGGCTTCTGCGGGTGCATCGGCTTTGGCTTCCTTGTCGCCTTCTGGGGCTTCGGCTTCCACGGTTTCTACACCGGCTGCCTTGGCGGCTTCAGCGGCGGCCTTGGCGGCTTCTGCTGCAGCTTTCGCGGCGGGGTCGATGATGTTGACGTGGTCGGGCAGGACTGCATCCTTGTTCATGATGCGGACCGTGCAGCCGATGGCGCCGAGCTTTTTCTTGCACATGGCGTAGCCGGTGTCCATGAGGTCCAAGGCGGTTTCGCCGTTGTACTTCACGTGGCCAGCGATGAACTTCTCGCGGCGTTTGCGTTGACCGGTGAGTTTGCCGGCGATTTCAACGATGACGCCTTGTGCGCCGCATCCCATGATGCGTTGCACGGTGCTGTGGCCCACGCGGCGGAAGTGCCATCCACGTTCCAAGGATTCAGCGACCTTGAAGGCCATGACTTGGGCGTTGAGGGCAGGGTTGCCTTTGGGTTCTTCCACACCGAGTTGCGGGTTGTCCAAGTCGAACTTGGCGTTCAAGTTGGCAGTGAGCTCGTTGATGGTGACACCACGGCGGCCAATGACCATGCCTGGGCGTTCCGCGATGATGTTCACGCGGGTACCGAGTGGGGTGCGTTGAATGTCGAGTCCACCGAAGCCAGCGCGGCTGGTTTCGCCTTTCACGTATTCTTGCACGAGCAAGCGGCTCACGGCCTCTTTGATGAATTTTCGTTCTACGGCCATGTTAGTTGTCCTCCTCGAGGGCGGTGAGCACAACTTCGAAGTTGCACAAGCGGTTGTAGTGAGGCGTTGCACGGCCTTGCGCACGTGGAATGAAGGCCTTGATCACTTGGCCTTGGTATGCACTTGCGTGCGTGATGACCAAGTTGTCGGTGTCAAGTCCCTTGTATTCTGCGTTGGCTTCGGCGCTTTCCAAGACACTTAGGAAGTGCTTGGCGACCTTCACGGGGTATTTGCCGGACATGATGCCCTTTCCTTTGCGGTGTGCAATCTTGCGCTTGCGCACAAGGAACGGAACGGGGGTCTTGACGGCGGCAACCTCGTTGAGGAATTGCTTGGCGCGGCTCACGGGCATTCCCTTGATGGCGCGGGCAACGTTGCGGCCGCTCTTTGGGGAGCAGTCGAGGTCCTTGCCGTATGCCTTCGCGGTGGTAGCGGGGTCAGGTGTTGCGGAGTATTTCGTTGTCATCTGATCCTCACTTCAATGGTACGTGTTTGCTGCTTCGCGTTGCACCGACACCGACACCGCTGTGTCCACAAATCTTGGTGGACATGGCGAATTCGCCGAGGCGGTGGCCGATCATTTCGGGAACAACGGTCACTTCGACGAAGTCCTTACCGTCGTAGACACCGAGGCGGTGGTCCACGAAGCGGGGCAGGATGGCGAGGTGGCGGTAGTGGGTGCGGAGCACCTTGCTGCCAGCTTCCACGCTGTCGATGCGGTCCAGGAGCTTCTTTTCGCCAGCGGCGACGCCACGGGTGTAGCTGCGGCGGATCTTGCTGGGGAGCAAGGGCAGCATTTCGTCGAGGCTGAGTTCCTTGAGTTCGGCCACGGTCTTGCCGCGGTAGGTGAACTCTTTCTTTTGGCGCGTTTCGAGTTGCGCTTGTGCCTTACGTTGTCGGCGGCGTGCTGCACCGGCCGAAGTGTATCCTTTTTTCTTTGCCATTCAAATCACCTCTTACCCGTTCGGCTGGGTGCGATCTTACCGACCTTACGACCCGGTGGGGTTCCACGGGCCACGCTGGTCTTGCCGGGCGTGTAGTTGTGTGCGCCACCACCGTGGGGGTGATCCACGGGGTTCATTGCGACACCGCGAACGCGGGGCCACTTGGCTGCTTTCGTTCGCATCAGGTGGTATTTCTTACCGGCCTTCAGGAACGGTTTGTCGCCGCGTCCGCCACCGGCGACGAGGCCGATGGTTGCGCGGGCGTTGGGGTGGAAGTTGCGGAATTGGCCACTGGGCATGCGGACAACGGTGCGCTTTGCATCGTGGGACACGATTTCTGCGCTGTTGCCTGCGGTGCGGCAGTATTGGCCACCGTCGTTGGGGCGTCCTTCTACGTTGTAGATGGGGGTACCTTCAGGAATCTTGCTGACGATGGTGACGTTGCCTGGCTTGATTTGGGTCGTGTTGGTGAACACGACTTCGTCGCCGATGGCTTGTCCTTCGCAAGCGAGGGTCATGATTTGGTTTCCGTCTTCGAAGAGGATGTCTGCGATGAGGCCAGTGCGACCGGGTGCGTGGCGGAGGCCGACGACCTTTCCGGTGCCTTGGTAGTTCACGGGGTAGCGGATGGCTCCCTTGTGCTTGTGGCTTGGGCTCGTCAAGCCGGGCTTTGCTGCACCACGGCGACGAGTCAGAATTCGCTTACCCATCTTAGAACACTCCAATGCGCATGCCGATGTCTTCGGCGGTGGTTCCGGCGCCGAATTTGACGACGGCGCGTTTTCCAAGTTTCGTGATGCGGGTGTTCACGGACTCAACTTCGCAGTCGAACAGTTGTTCGATTGCGGCCTTGATCATGGTCTTGTTTGCCGTGCGGCGGACGATGAATTCGAGGCTGTTGTTTTGGTCCATGAGCATCATGGTCTTTTCAGTGACGCTGGGGTGGAAGACAACTTTGTAGGGGTCCATTTAGTAGGCCTCCTTGATGGCTTCCAGAGCGCTCTTCGTGAACACGCAGAGGCGACCGGCGTCTCCACCGGGTGCGAGGTGTTCGGCACCGATGTTGGATGCGGCCACCACGTCGCAACCGGTGAGGTTGCCGAGTGCTGGGGCGCTTCCGTCTGCGGTGACGAAGAGGACGCTCTTGGGCGTCTTGTATTTGCGGCCACGGAGGGTTCCCATACCGGCGCGGATGTGTCGTCCTTCTTTTGCGCGGGTGAGGTCGCCGCCAAGTCCCATGGCTTCCAGGGCTTTGATGGCGTCCGAGGTCTTCTCGATGGTTGCGAAGTCGTCTTCAACCACGAATGGGAAGGTGTCTGCGGTGACCTTGTGGCCGCGTCCGGTGACCGTTTCCGCGTTTGCGGTGGCGGCGAGGGCGCTGGCGATGGCCAAGCGGCGTTCCTTCTTGTTCATGGCGAGTGCCCAGTCCTTGCGGGCTTGTGGGGGGTGAGCGCGGCGGCCACCGACCACATTGGGCGCGAGTGCTGCAACGCGGCCTTGGGTCAAGCGGGGCACACGGGAGGCGCCCTTGCCTTTTCCAATGGATGCGGTTGCGTGGCGTTCGCCAGCGACGGGGTTTGCACCGTAGCGTTGGCGGCGGTTTGCACGGGCCACGCGGACGGCTTTGCGGATCAAGTCGGGGCGGAATGCGGTGCCGAAGACGTCTGGTAGTTCAGCGTCTCCTGCGTTGCTTCCGGCCTTGTTGTAGACAGGTACCTTCATTGTTCCACTCCGTAGGTTTGGCGGTTGCCTTGTTTGCTTGCGGTGCTGACGTATTTGATGTCAGCTTCTTGGATCTCGATGCCACGGGTGTAGCGGACGGCGTCGCGCAAGCGAATCAAGCGCTTGGTTGGGCCGGGGATGCTGCCGTGCATGAGGAGGTAGTTGTTGCGCACCACGCCGTAGTGGGGGAAGCCACCTGCGGGGGTGATGTCTGCGCCTTCTTCGCCAATGCGGAGGATGCGCTTGTTGTATTCGGTGCGTTGGTGGTATCCGCGTTGACCGTCGTTGGGGACGGTTGATTGCACCCAGTGGGGGTTCCAGGAACCTTGGGTACCAATCATGCGGCGGTGCTTGCTGTTCTTGTGGGACAGCAGTTTGGTGCCGAAGCGAACCACACGGGATTCGAAACCAAACGCCTTGGTGACACCGAGGACGTCGGTCATTTGACCGTTGGTGAGGACATCTTGCACGGTGACTTCCTTGCCGAGGAGGCCCTTGGCGTAGTCGATGCGTGCTGCGATGTCGCCTCCACCCACACGGATTTCCATGAGTTCGGGGGTTTTGCTTGGCACACCGGTGACGGCCTTTGGATGCGTGTATGCGAGCACTTGGACGTCGACGACTTCACTGTCTTCGATGAGTTTCCACTTGGCTGCCACGTCTTGCTTCTTGGGGACGCTGGTGCGGTTGTTGAGGCGTTCGTCGAGGCCGGATTCGGCCCACACTTCGGTCAGGGTTTGCTTGCCGTAGTTGGTGTCTTCGTAGACACGGACGGCGGCAACGGTCATTGGGGGGACCTCAATGACGGTGACCGGCATGCGGACTTCTTGGCCACTGGTCAGGGACTTGGGGCGGTAGTCCACGGCGATGGCGTGGGTCATACCTGCCTTGTAGCCGGCGAAACCTTGCAGTTTCGGTTCTCCGGCGTCCGCTGCCCAGCTTCCGACGTGCGGAATTTGGCTGCGTGCGCGCTTCCGTGGGTAGAATCCCATGGAACCGCGGCGGGGGTTGTGTTTGTTTCCCATTGTTTTGCTCCTGACTCCTTTGCACCTTCTTGCATTGGAGCCGACAGGCGGTTATCCGTGGACACTATCGCCTGAGGTGCGTTCGCCAGATGCCAGCCGACCCCCAGTCTGAAGGGACTGGGACGGTTTTGGGGTGCTCAAAGGCAGTGCCCGATAGCATACGGCGTAATGCGTAAGCGGCGCGACAAAGGTCCCTTATTTAATGGCTACCCCTGCCTTTAGGAGAGGGATGCCCGGTTTTGCCGAAAAATGGGGGAAGGTGGTGGATGGAAGGAGAAGGAAACTGGGGCTGCTCGCTTATGCTGGGCAGAGCGCGCAGTATTCCATGGGATCCACTTCTGGTTCGCCTAGGAACAGGGAGTTGAGGTACGTGGCCTTGACTCCGAGCATGACCCCTGCGCCGCGGCGCATGGGGAATTGACTGGCACAGTAGATGGGGTCGCTGCAGGGAAGCGTGCTCATGGTTTCGTAGACCGGTTCGTACGTGGTGCGAATTTCTTCACTCATGGCTCCGCGTCCGAACATGACCATTTCCATGGAGCCTGTGTTGTTCCAGTGGATGTTGTGGGAGCCTGGCATGGGCTCGTCCGGGCTGATGGCGCCTTTTTGCAGGCGGAGTTTGATGTAGTTCCCTTCGTTGATGGCCTTCGAGCCGAAATCCAAATCGAAGCCTTCCCGGATGACCACTTCGTGGTGCTCACCGTTCTTGGGTGGGTTGTTGAAGAGGGCTTCAGCAACAAGCCAGGTGGCGTCTTCGTAAGGGGAGTAGTCGACGGAGAACGCGCTGCGGCTTGTGTCACCACTGCTGTCTGGGACGCAGCCGAGGTTCATGCTGAGGGCCACGAAGAAGATGCCACAGGGGTTGAACGCGGCGTAGTGTTCGGTGAGGATGGCACCTTCGTTGATGGCGATGCGGCGGGCCGTGATGGCGGCTTCTTCGAAGATGCCCTCGGTGACTTTCACTTTGGTTGGTTTGGCTTCGTGGCCATCTGCGGTCACACGGAGGGTGTAGGTTCCGGGGTCAAGGTCGATGAAGCCGAATTGGCCGTTTTCATCGGTTTGCACTTGCTTGCCGGTTTCTTGCAGCAGGACGAAGCCGTCGCGTTGGAATTCGTTTTCGGGGTTGTCGGTCAAGTGGATGGGGCGGAAGCGGTCGTCGATGAGGAGGCCGGCGATGGCGCCTTTGCCTTCTTTGAGGACGATTCCTTCGGTGGTTCCAATGACCGTATTTTCGGGTTCGTCGCTTTCGCCGGCGCAACCGGCGAGTGCGAGTGCGACCATCATGGACGCAACGATGACTCTAGACACTACCATACAAGTCGAAAAACAGGGAGGAGGAGGGATAAGGATTTGCGTACAACCGTTGGTTATTTGCGGCGCAGCAAGGCGACGCCCACCAAGGCGACTGCGGCCAGGAACAGGGGCACGGGGCTTTCCTGTTCTTCCACTTCGGCGCCGGCGACCACTTCCCCTTCGTCGCTGATGCCGTAGGCTTTGGTGCCTTCAATGGTGAAGCCGGCTTTGCCACTGGCGGTTGCGGTGCCGAAGTAGTTGCTGATGGTCATGTCGATGCTGTAATCGCCGTTTGCGGCTTTTTCGTCACGGAATTCCCATAGGTACGTGATTTCCGCGGCTTGGTCGTGCAGGCCGTGTACGACGGCGTTTTGCGCGATGACCTTGCGGAGGCTCTTTGGTTCGCTGGGGCCCGTGATGTCCACGGTGACGTTCTTGACATCCAAATCATACGTGCCCCATGGGCTGTTGGCGCCGCTGTGAATCAATAGCACGCCGCCGGCCACTTGTGGGTGGATGAATTCGAAGTTCACGGGGTTGTCCACGGAGATGCTCATACGAGGGCTGCGTTCTTGGTCCGCGTGGATCTTGATGTTGCCTTGCGACACTTGGTCGTCTTGCACGGGCGCAGCGCTGTCTGCGAATTGGTACCAGTCTACGCGAATGTTGAAGGCGTCTTCTTTGGGAATTTTGTCGCCAATCACAGTCATGGGGATTTCCACTTCCACGACGCTGTCTTCGTCCGAGATGAGCACCGGGTAGTCGAGGGGCAGGGCCTCGGCGGCGGGGTCGGTGAAATCCTTGGCCGCGTTTCCACTGATGATGTGGTAGGTTTGCCGCCCTTGCATGATGATTTCCCCTTCGTCCAGTTTCGCGTCGGAACCGGGTTCGTCCCCGGTGCGCATGGTCACTTCCACGGTGAAGTAGGGCAACGGGCCAGGGGCGATGGTTTCACCGGTGACGTCTGGCACTTTGAAGTACATCTTGGTAACCGGCGTGTATCCTTCTGTAAGTTCCACGTCTGCTGCGATGCCCCGTTCTGGGTGGAACCGTGGGCGTCCATCTTCGTTGACGTCGTATTCTACGGGTCCGGCGGTGCTGATCCCGTAAATGGTGTTGAAATCCCAGCCATTCTCCGCAATTTCCGGCGTTGGCGGGATGCTTGGGAAGTTGGTGCCACCCACGACGAAGAATTCCACATTCATGGGTTGGGTGTTGATGACGAAGTTGTTGAACAAGTCAAACACGTGGAAGTAAAGCGTGGTTTCCGTGGGCTCGTTCGGATTTTGCAGTTGGGCCGTGGCTCCGCTCGCAGCAAGGAGCGCCACCAGCAAGGCGGCTTTCATGGATTTACTCGCAGATGACACAGTAATCCTCCACGGAGACTTGTGGTTCGCCAATCAAGAGGCTCATGATCAGCCGCGCTTCATAGGCGAGGCCAACGCCGACGCCTTGGTAGCCTTGGCAGGTGCGTGGAATGGGCGCAAAGCCGAGGGTGAGATCTTCCTCGGGAACCGCGTCGTCAATGGTTTCCAATTGGTCGTCAACGGCTTGGTTGCAGCCGCCCGCTGTGGCGTCGGAGATTTCCTTCTCCCTGGGGGCGCCAGGGAACAACAGGAACTCGGTGGTCTCCGTGTTGTTCCAGGGAATGTTCCGCTCCTGGTCGTCGTGTTCCGTGTTCTTGACGCCTTTTTCCAACACAATCTTGGAGTAGGTGCCGTCAAAGGTGTCCACGCCCCACCGAATGGAGCCGGCGGTGTCGCGGATTTGGAACGTGTACCGGTCCTCTTCCTTGGCTTTCACTTCCCCAATGAGGTACGTGGCGTTGGTCTCCGCGGTGTAGTCACGGGGCACGGCGTACCGCGCGTTTTCGAAGCTGAGGTCCGTTGCGCAGTTGTAGATGAAGGACTGGATGAAGTAGCCCACGGTGCAGGGGACGAAGATCATGTACTCTTCCACGACGACCGCGCCGTCTTCGATGACCGTGCGGCGCGCCGTGACGCTCACTTCCGCAAACAAACCCTCGTCCACGCGGACCTTCTGGGGTTTGGCTTCGTGACCCGCAGCCGTAACGCGCAGGGTGTACGTCCCAGGGTCCAAGTCCAAGACGACGAATTCGCCGTTTTCATTGGTCAGGACCCGTTGGCCAGTTTCCTGCACGAGGATGAAGCCAACGGTTTGGAATTCAGATGTGGCTTCGCCTTCTTCTTTCAATTCAATGGGCCGGAACCGGTCATCAAACAGGACACCCGCAATGGCACCCTTTCCTTCTTTGAGTTCGGTTCCTTCCAAGTTCTCGAAATCGACAACCGGCTCGTCACCGTCGTCCCCGGCACAGCCGGCCAAGGAAACGGCAATCAAGACGGCGACGATGCTTACGCTTCTGCCTACCATGCCATCGACGCGTTCTGAGTCGTCTTAACGTTTCTTGTCCATCCGGTGAACCGGTTGGCCACAGTTGGGACACAAATGGCCTTGGTCGTAGGCGCAAACCACGCACCATGCACAGCCGTGAGTGCACGCGTAAACCCCTGTTCCCGGGCAGCCAAGGCACGTCAATTGCCCACCTTCTGCGTGCGGCGAGGCCGCTTCATCAGTGGCCCATCCGCTGCTTGGTACCCCGCCTGCTCCGCGCACTCCAAGCAGTACGTCACATCGGACACGGACAACCACGCCGCGTCAATCCAGGAAATGTGTTGCCCACACGGGTCGCAGAAATCCGCGAAATGCACGTCCGCCTCCACCGGCGCGCGAGAAGATGCAACCTCGGCTTCCCAGTCCATGCTTCGTTGAAGAGGAGCCGCAAGAAAAAGTCAGCCCAACCTGTCCGCTCATCACGCCAGTGCAGGATAGGTTGGCTGGCTCGAAGAGCAAGGCGACCGCTCCTGCAGTTGGCGGCTTTTGAACGAAGTGAAAAAGACGCCAGCTGCAGGATTTGAACCTGCAAGTCCGTGAGGACGGCGGATTTCGAATCCGCTGCAATACCGGGTTATGCGAAACTGGCTTTCGGAGTTGGCATCGAAGAAGATGCCGCAAAAGCCCCCAAATAGGCCCTCTATTTGGGCTGTTCGTGAACGTTCGCGTGGAGTTCCGGCCGAAACGACAAGAGGACCGCTTGGTGGAGCTCCCAGAGGGCGCCACGGCGGCGGATCTTGTGCACGCGGTGGGCGAATCCACGGACGTGATTGTGTCCATTCGGGGCAAAATGCCGATTCCGGAGGACGAGGCACTCGTGGATGGGGAGACGATTTTGTTGTTGTCTGCGGCGAGCGGGGGATGAGGACGCGACGCATCGGCGGCATGGAGTTGTCCTGCATGGGCGCTCCTTCGAGCATGGCGCAGGCGTTGTACCCGCTCGGGGTGAACGTGTTTCTCTGGGACGGGGCCTTTGAGCGGCCCGGCCCGTGCTTGCTTGCCTGCCGGACGGATGACCTCGATGCAATTCCGGAGGGCGTGGACTTGGTCCTTTGGACCGGGGCCACAGACCCGGCGACCTTGCACGCTTTGGACCGCTTCAAGACGTTCGGAATGGCCGGCGACTTGGGGCGGGTGCGACTGGTGGAGGCGTTGCATGAGGCAGGCGTGGCTGCGCAGCAGCGCGGCGAACGCGCCGACGCGCACCGCTTGCGTGCACTGGAGGTCCAAATTTCCACGGGAGATGCCATGGCGGCGTTGTCCCCGACCCAGCCCTGGAAATTCGGCGAGCATGCGCCGTTGCAATGCGCCCAGGACGTGGGTTGGGCCGGCTTTGCCGTACCGGATTGGGGCGCGTACGCGGACCCGAGTTGGTCGGAGGTGCTTGGCGCGGACGGCGCGGAGTTGCAGTTCTTGTTTGCGCGCTCCGTGCCCGGTGTGCACGTGGTTTGGGTGGACGCGGAGCACGCAGAGGCGGCCGTTACGTGGGCGAAGAAGCCCTTCTTGGACGGCGAAGTGAACCTGATGCTTGGCCCCGGTGGGCCGCACGGTTAGTTGTAGTCTTTCAACGCGGGCTTGTCGCTTTGTTCTTGCAGCCAAACCGCCAACTCGGCGAGGGGCACTTCGGTTTGTTCCCCAGTGGAAAGATGTTTGACGTTGCAGGCCCCGGATTCCAAGTCGCGGTCGCCGAGCATGACGAGGTAGTGGGCCCCGGTGTTGTCCGCTGCTTTGGCCACTTTGGCACCTTTCCGGCCCAGCAGGTCCAGTTCACAGGAGACGCCATTGGCTCTGAGCGTGGTCGCCACTTGGATGCACACTTCCCGGGCGCCTTCGCTCATGGCGCCAAAGTACGCGTGGACCGGCTTGGCGTGATTGGGGAGTTCGCCTTGTTTCTCGAGGGCCACAATGGTGCGGTCGAAGCCAAGGCCGAACCCCATGGTGGGCGTGGGTTGGGCTCCGAAGAGGTTGGAGAGGTCGTATCCGCCGCCGCCGAGCACTTGCTTTTGGCCGCCAAGGATGGGGCAGTGGGCTTCGAAGACGATGCCAGTGTAGTAGTCGAGGCCGCGGGCGATGCCGAGGTTCAGCGTGACGTCCACGCCGAATGTTTGCAGGAGGCCGAGCGTTTCTTCGAGTTCCGTGTAGTCCGCGTCGAATGCGGCGCGTGCTTCTGCGAGGGTGCGGGCATCCATGAGGGCAATGAGCGCGTCGGGGTCTGGGACGATGCCTCGAATCGCGTCGTCGTCTCGTTTGTCGATGGCCCGCATGAGGTTGGCGCGTGCCTCCTCGTCGAGCCCGTACTGTGCAACGGCGGCTTTGAGAATCTGCACGTGGCCGACAAAGAGCTCCCGTTCTCGCAGGCCCACGACTTCAAACAAGTTGT
>JBMZMP010000030.1:9494-11832 GCA_049619235.1 Thermoplasmatota archaeon | reverse complement strand
GTGTACGAAATCCTGCAAGAACCAACGGTCCTTCTTGTGCCCATTGCGCAATTCCAAATCCTGGAATCCGCGCCCGCCGGCAAACTGTACTTCCCCCACGACACCTTCGTGCAAGAACACCCCTTCACCAACCAGACCCTCATCTACGTGGCCTACTGGGACAAGGGAGTTCGCGTGCTGGACTTCAGCAACCCCCCCAACCTGGCCCAGCCCCCCGTGAACCTCGTGGAAGACCTCGACCCCGCGGCAGACTTGTTGATGCTCGAAGAAATCGATGGATACAGCGAGTTCGACCCCAGCGCCCGCAACAACATCCACCAAGTGCGCGCAGCCGCAGACCTGATCGACGGCTTCCACGTCACCGTGGCAGAACCGGAAATCATCAGCGCCCCCGAAACCGGGATCATCACCTTCCTCGACAGCAGCAACCCCACCGAACTGGAACGGTTCGGCTACTGGACCCTGCCAACCACGGAAGCGGGCCCCCTTACAGTCAACAACTTGGACTACAGCCCTCACAACTTCGACATCCGCGACGGCGTGGTGGCCCTCGCGCACAACAAAGCGGGCCTGTGGTTCATTGACGTGAGCGACGAAGAAAACCTCCGAGAACCCAAAACCACCGGGTACTACCTTCCATACATGGGCCGCGATGACAGCCCCCGCGCCCAGCCCTACGTGTGGGGCGCATTCTGGCAAGACGACTACGTGTTCGTCAGCGACGAATCCAGTGGCCTCCACATCCTGCGCTACACCGGCCCATGAAGCTCGCCATTTTCGGCGCAGGCAACATGGGCCAAGGCATCGCCCAATGCTTCGCCCTGGCAGGCCACCACGTGCAATTGCACGACCAAAGCGTGGCCCAAGCGGAGTCCGCCGTAGAGCGCATTCACGCGAGCGTCAAGCGCCGCGTGGAGGCTGGCAAACAACCCGCCAGGGACTTGCGTTTGCAAGCGGGCGGGGACGTGGCGGAAGCTGAACTGGTGATTGAAGCGGTCTTCGAGGACCTTGCCGTGAAGCAAGCGTTGTTTTCAGACTTGGCCAAGCGCACAAAGGCAGTGCTAGCCACCAACACCAGCAGCTTCCAAGTAGCAGACCTGGCCGTGCATGACCGCGTGGTTGGGCTTCACTTCTTTTTCCCGGCCCACGTGAATCGCTTGGTGGAATTGGTGCCGGGCACTGCAAACGAGGCGGCCGTTTCATTGGCTCGCAACGCGGTGGAATCGGTCGGGAAAACGGTCATCGTGACGAAGGACTCCCCCGGGTTTGCCATCAACCGATTCCTTGTCCCCGTGCTAAACGAAGCCGCTCGGCTCGTGGACGCGGGACACGCGTTGGGAGACGTGGAGGCAAGCGGCAAAGCGGCGTTTGGCATGCCCCTTGGGCCATTTTCCTTGATGAACGCCAGCGGGACCCGCGTTTGCGCCCATGCCCATGAGACGCTGCACCAGCGAGCGGGTTGCGCTCCCGTGGCAGAGAGCCTTGCAAGGTTGGCACCAGACAACACCCCTTGGGACGTTGCGGTCGGCGAGATCTCGGACGCATTGGTGTCGCATTTGCAGGATTGCCTGCGCGTGCAATTGGCGTGGATTGAGAAGGAAAACGTGGCCTCCGTGGACGACCTGGACCTGGGGGCCCGCGTGGGGCTTGGTTGGTCCGTGGCACCATCAACGGTTTAGCACGCAATGCAGGGCATGCGAGTGGGTTGGGGCAGCAAGTCCCCTTGGCCAAGAGGCACCGCGTGCAGCGTCATGTCTCCGTAGCTCATCATCGCCCCGTACAACGTCGCTCCAACGGGAACGATGCCGTCGGCGAGTCCAAGGGAGACGCTGTAACGGGGTGCTTCCCCGAACACCACTTCGAACCCGTCCGTGGCGATGGCGTCGAGGGCGTAGAAGTCCACGTCCACGTCCATGGGTTGCCCAATGACCACGGGGCTTGGTGCGTACAAGTTGTCCTCAAGGGTCAGCCGCGCAACCGCTTCTCCAACCCACGTCCGGGTGCCGTTGTTGTTGGCGTACAAGGTCGCAGTGAAGACGCCGTCTGGCGTCAAGGGGGTTACGGTTCCGCTCACGTGGACGTGTCCGGTCAAGCGCGTCGCTTCGGTTTCCACGCGTCCATCGGAGCCAACGGCCATTTCCGTGGGGGCATCAAGGTAGGTTGGGGTGAGTCGCCAGTTGCCATCCGTGCCCTCCAATTCGTAGCGATCGTCGCGGCCGATACCGGCGTCGATGCCCTTGAGGGTTTCATCCATCCAGCGCAGCATGGTCAAGTTCCAGTCCGTTCGCATGGGGTACACGTGGCCACCGTTGACAGTGTCTTGGTGCAGCCAAGCGAG
>JBMZMP010000030.1:2813-9484 GCA_049619235.1 Thermoplasmatota archaeon | reverse complement strand
GTGGATGTCCTCGGGGAGGTTTTGCAGCCAGGGCAAGATGTTGTCTGGTTTGACGTTCCAGTCTTGGAAGCCATGCACGAAGAAGATGGAGCCATCCCAGTCGCTGTCGCCAATGAATTCCGTCCATTCCCGTTCTTGCCAGTAATCGGTTTTGATGCCGGTCACGGCGGCGGCTTCCCCGTGAGCGATGTGTTCCACAGCTTCAGGACAAGCAACGTCATCCACGGTGCGAAGGAGCATGTTTGGCGTCAAGTCCAAGGGATCGCTGGTCAAGGTTTCATCGAAGGTTTGCGTGACGTAGTAGCGGGGTGTGAAGGCAAGCCCGTTGATGCTTGGCACGCCGTCCTTGAGGTTGTATCGGTACATGTCGGTGATGCCGCTGACGTGGAACAATCCCTTGAGGGCAGGGTGTGGCATTTTCGCAATGAGGCCGTTTTGCGTGGTGGAGTCGTAGGACTTGCCACCTGCGGCCACGTTGCCATTGCTGTATGGAGCCGCTCCGTAGTGGTCGATGACTTCGTACAAGTCTTGCACTTCCCGGTCGCTTGCGATCTCGAAGCAACCCTCGGAGTGGCCCGTGCCTCGAAGGGCGGACAGAACCACCACGTAGCCCCGTGGCACGAAGTTGTCCACGAGGTATTTCGCAAAGTTGTCCCCGCCCAATTCGGCGGTGTTGCCCCAGTACGGGCTGAAGTTGATGAACACGGGGAAGGTGCCGTCCGCGTCCGGCCGGAACACGTGGTTGTCCATGCGTTGGCCGTCACTCATGGTGACCCATTCCTGTTCTTGCAACACCTCAAACTGGGGTTGGCTGAGCATGTCCAGGTTCACTTTGCTTGAATCGTATGTGACGCCTGAGAGGAAGCCGGTCGGGGCGACGGCGGTTTGTCCGCTGCCCGTATCGGAGCCGTCTTCGCTACCGAGGCATCCAGCCATGAGAATGGCGAGGCCAATGACGAGAATTTGCTTCATAAAAATCGAGGGGAAAGGGGGAGGATAAGCATTGCCGAGCTACATGCGGCGCAGGCGCGCAATCCGTTCGTCAATTGGAGGGTGCGTGGACCAGATGCTTTCCTTGCGAACCCGCTTGAAGGGGTTGGCTAGGTACAAGCTTGCAACGGTCCGGTCCCCGTGACTGGGTTCCGGTTCCATGCCACTGATTTTCTGCAAAGCACTTGCGAGCCCCTCCGGGTTGCGCGTCAGTTTTGCGCCCGTGGCGTCTGCGAGGTATTCCCGGCGGCGGTTGATGGCCATGTACACCATGCGACTGAGGATGGGCGCGAGGATTGCCAGGGCAATGGCGACCACAATCATGACTGGGTTGGAGTTGCGGTTGTTGCCGCGACCCATGAAGACGCTCCAGAACACGATTTCGCCAATCATGGCAATGAGGCCGATGAGGGCCACGGCGTAGGTGCCTACGCGGATGTCTTCGTTCTTGATGTGGGCCATTTCGTGCGCGATGACGCCTTCCATTTCTTCCTTCGTCAACAGTTTCAACGCACCCGTGGTGATGCAAATGACGCCTTCCTCGGGTTTGCGGCCCGTGGCGAAGGCGTTGATGTCGTTGCGGTCTTGCACGAACGCGCGGGGCGTTGGGATGCCCGCTGCGATGGCCATTTCCTCCACGGAATACATGAATAGCTTCTCTTCGCGCTTGTTGGGGTTTGGCTTGCGGGCGCCGGCGCTGCGGAGAATCATGTCGACGCTGAAGCTGCTGGCGCTTGCGAGGTAAATGAGCCCGAAGATGAGCGCGAATGGCCCGGTGACGAGTGGCGGGTAGCCGAGTGCGTAGCCCACCCCGAACACGATTGCGAACAGGATGAGGAAGAGCACCATGAACAGCCGCGTGGTGACCTTGCGGTTGTGCCGGATTTGGTCGTCCAGCAGCCATGCTTGGCGGGGCTTGGCCATTAGAAGCTCACTTCAGGGACGGCGCGGGTCGCCTCTGGGGCTTCGAGGACGGGGCGCTCGTTGCCTTTTCCGAACATGTTTGCAACGATGTTGCTTGGGAGCACTTCGATGGCGTTGTTGAACGCGGTCACGGTGTCGTTGTAGTTTTGCCGGGCGAAGCTGATTTTGTTCTCGGTGTGGACCAGTTCGTCTTGCAGTTGCAAGAAATTGGTGTTGGCCTTGAGGTCAGGGTATGCTTCGGCGACGGCGAAGAGGCGTCCGAGCGCTTGGCCCAGGACGCCATCCGCGGCCATTTTGGCTGCGGGGTTGCTTGCGTTCATGAGGCCGGCGCGTGCGTCGGTGACCGCTTGCAGGGTCTCCTTTTCGTGCTTGGCGTAGCCCTTCACGGTGTTGATCAAGTTGGGGATGAGTTCGCCGCGCCGTTGCAGTTGCACGTCGATTTGACCCCAAGAGTTGTCGATTTGATTTTCCAGGCGCACAATGCGATTGTACAGCCCAATGATCCAGAATGCGAGTACGACAATCGCAACAATTGCGATGACGCCGGCAATGATTCCTACTACCATCACTGACACTTCGTCCGCGGACCACAAAAGCCTGCCTATCGTTGCAGGCAGATGGTATGAAAATGGCACGGTCGGGGACCCGTGCCCTTGGCAAGGGAAGAGGACCGGAAATTCCACAGTTTCAAGAGGGTTGCCGACTCCGGATGTGTGTGCTTCGTGCCCTTCGTGCCCAGTTTCGCTTCCTTGAACGCGTCGCGCCAAGCCTTGGCGCGCGGGTTGCCACGCGGTTGTTCTTTCAGCCACAACGACACAAACGACCCGCCCGCGAGCAGGCGTTGGCCGCGGAGGGGGAACGGTTTGAAGTGGCGGGGTGCGCGGCTTGGCGGTTCGGGGAAGGCCCCATGGTGCTTCTGGTGCACGGCTGGGCTGGGCGCGGATTGCACTGGAACGCGCTCGTGAAACCCATCGTTGAGGCCGGCGGCCAAGCAGTCGCCATCGACCTGCCCGCCCACGGTGAAACACCGGGGAAAGCCACGTCCTTCATCCAAGCCGGGGAGAAACTGGTCGAGGTGCTGGCAGAATTGCAACCCGCCGCAGTGGTCGCCCATTCCTTTGGGGCCGGCGCCATGACGTACGCCAGTGGCCACCACCCTGTGCCTTGCGTGTTTGCGGGTGGACCCGCTGAAACCATGGCCATCGTGGACCGGTTCTGCCAATTCCTACACGTGGGCCCCAAGACCCGCGCGGGACTGATCGCCCTCGCGCTGCAACGAACGGGGCGCCGAATGGAGGAGGTCATTGTCTCCGCCATGGCCGCCAAGGCCACCTCGCCGCTTCTTTGCATCCAGGACCCAGAGGACGAAGAAGTTCCGTTCGAAGAAACCGCCGCAATCCTTTCTCACTGGCCCGGCGCCATCCACCAAGCGCTCCCCGGCGTGGGCCATTACCAAATTCTGTGGAAACCGGAAGCGGTGGATGCCATCATGGGCTTCTTGTACTCCACCGCATTGCGCAAACCGTGAGCGTGCAAGAGAAAATCAATGACCTGCGAGACCGCAAAGCGGCAGCGTTGGAAGGCGGCGGCATGGCCCGCATTGAGAAACAGCACAAGTCCGGGAAATACACCGCCCGTGAACGCATCGACCTGCTCCTTGACGAAGGCAGCTTCCAAGAACTGGACGCCTTCCGCGAGCACGAGTGCCACGACTTCGGCATGGCCGAGAAGCGCATCCCGGGCGACGGCGTCGTCACCGGCAGCGGCACCATCAACGGCCGGCTCGTGTACGTCTTCGCGCAAGACTTCACCGTCTGGGGCGGCAGCCTCGGGCTCGTGTACGCGGAGAAAATCTGCAAAGTGATGGACCTCGCCATCCAAAACGGCGCCCCCGTCATCGGCCTGAACGACTCCGGTGGTGCCCGCATCCAAGAAGGCGTCATGAGCCTCGGCGGATACGCGGAAATCTTCTACCGCAACACCCGCGCAAGCGGCGTGGTTCCCCAAATCAGTGCCATCATGGGCCCCTGCGCAGGCGGGGCAGTCTACAGTCCGGCCATTACGGACTTCATCATGATGGTGGAAGACACCAGCCACATGTTCATCACCGGCCCAGAAGTCATCAAGACCGTCACCGGTGAAGAAGTGACGTTCGACGAACTCGGGGGCGCAGAAACCCATGCCGGAATCAGCGGCGTGGCGCACATGACCTACCCGGACGAAGACGAACTCATCGAAGGCATCCGGGCCCTCTTGGCGTACCTGCCAAGCAACAACATGACCAGCCCCCCAATGGTGGAGCCCCGCGATGACCCCAACCGCATGGATGACGGCCTCCGCGACCCCATCCCGGACTCCCCTGACAAGCCCTACGACATGGCCGAAATCATCCGCAAGGTGGTGGACGGCGGCCAATGGACCGAAGTGCAACCGGCCTTCGCAAAGAACCTCCTCACCGGCTTCGCGCGCCTCAACGGGCGCCCCGTCGGCATCGTGGCCAACCAACCCAACGTGTACGCAGGCGTCTTGGACATTGACGCAAGCAGCAAAGCGGCTCGATTCGTCCGGTTCTGCGACAGCTTCAACATTCCACTGGTGACGTTCGTGGACGTCCCCGGCTTCCTGCCAGGGGTCAAGCAAGAACACGGTGGCATCATTCGCCACGGCGCAAAACTCCTGTACGCCTACGCGGAAGCCACGGTGCCAAAACTCACCGTCATCACCCGCAAAGCCTACGGTGGCGCCTACGACGTGATGTGCAGCAAGCACATCCGCGCCGACCTCAACGTGGCGTGGCCCACCGCAGAAATCGCCGTCATGGGCCCCGAAGGCGCCGTGAACATCGTGTTCCGCAACGAGCTCAAAGGCCTCGAAGGAGACGCCCTCGATGCACGCCGCGCCGAACTGGTGGAGGACTACCGCACCAAATTCGCCAACCCATACGTGGCGGCTCGCAAGGGCTACATCGATGACGTCATCGAACCCCAAGAAACCCGGCCCACTTTGATCAAGGCCCTTGAGACCTTGGTGAACAAGCGGCAAGACGGACCCAAGAGGAAGCACGGCAACATTCCGCTGTAAGCGAGACCGTGGTGTCGTCGAGAGCTTGCTCGAGAACGAACATGGACCCATCCATCCGGACCTTCCCTTCTTACAAATCTAGGCCCTCAGCTGACGGCATCCGCGAATAGATACCCAAGCAGGCAGAAGGTACCCAAGGCAACGAAGGTGACCTGGCCGATTTTCTGAATCGTTGAAGCGGGTGCACGTGATTGGAGCCAATTTCCAAACCACGCTGCAATTGCGGCATTTGCAGCCAATCCAATGGTTGCACCAATGCCCACCGCCAAAGGAGCACCCCTGGCGGCAAGCGCTGCTGTGGTAAGTTGCGTCTTGTCACCCAACTCGGCAATCAGGACCAAAAAGAAGACCGTCGCACCAACAGGAACGCGTTCGTCTGCCGGTCGAGCCGCAAGCCAAAGAAATAGAAATGCAGAAGCCAAGAGAACAAAGCGTAATGGGACGAAGCTTCCGAGCCAGGCGCCCACAAAAGCCGACGGGATCGTCAACACCGCGTACGCGAGGCTCGCAGACACCCAAACATGCAGGGCATTTCCTTTGGTTGCCATGGCAAGCACTGCGAGCTGTGTTTTGTCCCCGAACTCAGCAAAAAACACAATGCCCATTGCAATCCATAACTCCATGCTCAGGGGATTTTCTGCTTGCAAAAGAAACTACCCAACCTTCAAGAGTGGTGCCTTCTCGGCGGAGCCATGGACATGACCAAGCTCTTCGGGACCGGCTGGACGCCGCCCGTTCTTCGAGCGAACCTCTTCTCCGGCCTCACCGTCGCGTTGGCGATGATTCCGGAAGCCGTTGCGTTCAGCTTCGTAGCCGGCGTGGAGCCCCTTGTTGGCCTCTACGCGGCGTTCCTCATGTGCCTCATCACCGCCATTTTCGGCGGCCGCCCCGGCATGATCAGTGGCGCAACCGGCGCCCTGGCCGTGGTGATGGTTGCACTGGTGGCAGAGCACGGCGTTGAGTACCTCTTCGCCGCGGTCGTCCTCATGGGGTTGTTGCAATTGTTGTTTGGTGCCCTGCGGCTTGGCAAATTCATTCGCATGGTCCCACACCCCGTCATGCTTGGCTTCGTAAACGGCCTTGCGATTGTCATTTTCCTCGCCCAAATGGAGTCCTTCCAAACCCACGACGGCTGGCTTACAGGAAGCGCGCTTTGGATCATGATTGGCCTCACGGTCCTGAGTGTCGCGCTGATTCTTGGCATTCCAAAAATCAACAAGAACCTGCCCGCGCCATTGCTGGCCATCTTCGGCATCGTCGCCGTCGTCGCCGCCCTTGGCCTGGACACCCGCACCGTGTCCGACCTCGCAGCCATCAGTGGTGGGCTGCCCAAGTTTGGCATCCCAAGCGTTCCATTCAACCTTGAAACCCTCAAGATCATCTTCCCATACAGCCTCATCTTGGCCGCCATTGGCCTCATCGAATCGTTGTTGACGCTGAACCTGATTGACGAAATCACCGACACCCGCGGCCGCCCCAACAAGGAATCCATCGCCCAAGGCGCCGCCAACGTGGTCACTGGGTTCTTCGGCGGAATGGGCGGCTGCGCCATGATTGGCCAAAGCATGATCAACGTGCAAAACGGTGGCACCCGGCGCTTGAGCGGCATCATCGCCGCAGTCGGCCTCATCGCCAGCATCCTGTTCTTCTCCCGCTGGATTGGCATGATTCCCCTC
>JBMZMP010000030.1:0-2803 GCA_049619235.1 Thermoplasmatota archaeon | reverse complement strand
CAGCCCTCGTTGGCCTCATGGTGGTGGTGTCCTACAAGACGTTCGCATGGGCAAGCCTACGGGTCCTGCGCCGCGTGCCCAAGGAAGACGCCTTCGTCATCGTTGCAGTCACCGTGGTGACCGTGCTGACCGACTTGGCCATCGCCGTGGTCATCGGCGTCATCATTGCCGCGTTGGTGTTTGCTTGGAAGCACGCAAAGACCATTCAAATCACGCCTCGCAACACGGAGGAAGGGCGCATTTACGACGTGCACGGCACGCTCTTTTTTGCAAGCACCGCGAGCTTTGCTGCCGGGTTCCACCCCCGCGACGACCCAGACCAAGTCATCATTGAATTCCAAAACAGCCGCGTCATGGACCACTCCGCCATCGAGGCCATTGAGACCCTTGTTGGGCGGTACGAGGCGCGAGGCAAGAAAGTGCGCCTGCGCCACTTGAGCCCAGACTGCGTGATGATGCTTGAGAAGGCCCGGTCCACGGTGGACATTGACCCCGCCCATGACCCCCACTATCATCCGGCAGTGGACCACGCGGACCTCGTCAAATCAGGGTAAACTAGCGGGCCAACAAAATCCGGGCAAAACCGGGTTAATTTTGCCGCTCGATCCAGCCTTGTAGCAAGGCGTTGCGCATGGTCATGCTCGCCTGCAACTGGGCATCGGACATCTCGAACTCCTCCTCCCGCGCAAACTTTCGCTGCGTCGTCCAGTCCGTGAATTTCTTCACCACGAGGTACTTGGGTTGCGCCTTCGGTTTCGCCACAAATCGGTGCTGGTCCCGCGTCTGCGTGAAGGTGCCTTGGTAATGGTGCAGCACGCCCTTGTCTAGGACCGCCGTGTTCTCCGTCACTGCGTCCAGCAGGAAACGGTCGTGGCTCACAACGATGATGGTTCCATGGTAGCTGTTGAGTGCCTGCACCACCACGTCCCGGGCCCAGAGATCCAAGTGGTTCGTGGGTTCGTCAAGAATGAGCAGGTTGCTTGGCTTCAACACGCATTTGAGGAGCATCATGCGCTGGCGTTCACCCCCGGAGAGGGTGCTGACGGTGCGGTTGAGGTCCACGTCCGGTTTGAATCGGAACCGGCCCAGGAGCGCCTTCACGTCCCGCTCCTCCATGGTGGGCCTCGCTTCGAGCACTTCTTGGTGCAGCGTCCTGGCGGGGTCCAAGTCGTCGTGTTCCTGGGAAAAGAACGCGCCTTTGACGCCGGGGGCGATGTGGATGTGTCCTTCGTCCTTCTGTTCTTGACCGGTGAGGATTCGAAGCAGCGTGGATTTCCCGGCCCCGTTTGCACCCACGAGACCAATGCGGGCGCCCTTCGTGATTTCCAAGTCGAGGCCCTTCAGCACCGGCTTGTCGTAGGATTTCTGGATGCCGGTGAAGCGAACCATTTCGTTGCTGTACTTTTCCTGGGCCCCAAACGCCAACCCAAAGCCCATGTTTTCCATCACGGGGTCCGGCGTGCGTTGCAGTGCCGCTTCGTACTTGGCGAGCGCCTTCATGCGGCTGGCGTATTGGCCATCGAACCGCTTTTGCTTGCGAAACTGCATGATGGTTGCTTTTGCCCCGGCCATTTTCTCCTCGGCGCGGGCGTGGTCTCGCTTCTCCCGCTCCAAGTCCTCATCGCGCGCCTCCACGTATTCTTCGTAGTTGCCGGCATAACACGTGACCCGCTGGTTGCGAATTTCAAAGACCCGCGTGGCCACGTTGTCCAGGAACGCCCGGTCGTGCGCCACCATCAAGACGGTGCCATCGTAGGCTTGGATCCATTCTTCGAGCCACTCAATGCTGTCCACGTCCAAATGGTTCGTGGGCTCATCAAGGACCACTAGGTCCCCGGGCCGGACGTCTTGCAGGGTGCGGGCCAAGAAGACCCTGGTTTTTTCGCCGCCGCTGAGGCTCGACGCGGATTGCTCCAAGTCGAGAACGCCCAATTCGGCCATGATTTTGGATTCGGCTGCGCCCGGTGCGACGGCGAGTTTGATTTCCCGCTCCACTTCGGCGTAGCGCTCCAGAACCGCTTCGAAGCCCGGTTCTTCATACAGCGCGGGGTCAGCGATGCGCGCTTCCAATTGGTCCTTCTCCGTTTGTAGCGGTGCGGGCACCGGCTTGTTGGCCGTCAAGAGGTCCCGGACCTTTGCCCCGGCAGGGATGGCGGGGTGTTGGTCGAACCAGTGGATGCGGTTTTCGTTTTTGTACGCCCCGTGGTCGGCGGTTTCTTGGCCGGCGAGGATTTTCAGAAGCGTCGATTTGCCGGCGCCGTTTGGGCCCACGAAGGCCACTTTGTCGCCGTCGTGGATTTGGAAGGTGACGTCGTCAAAGAGGATGCGGCCGCCGTACCCCTTCGAGAGGAGTTCGGCCATGATCGTGGACACAGGCGGGCCACTTGTTCTTCGCCTTAAGCTCCTTGGAGTTTCTGGAGCGCGTCCGCTTCATGGGGCCACGCCAGCGGCGGGAGTGCATGGAGCAGAAACCATTGCAGCTCGGCCACGTCGTCCCCGGCAATCGGTTCCCCGTCCGCGTTTGCGGTGTAGATGAAGTTCAACGTGGGTTTTCCCGCGTAGTCCCCGGGTGCTTGGTGGAGCCTGCGAAGCGCAGTGAGCTCGAGGCCGGTTTCTTCACGAATTTCCCTGCGGAGCCCGTCCGTGACCACTTCCCCGGGCTCCAAGAAACCCCCCGGCAAGTCCCACAGGCCTTGCTTCGGGGGACCGGCTCGTTTTGCCAGCAGTACCGAATCGCCTCGCCGGATGGCGACGCCCGCGGTGGGGGCAGGGTTTTGGTAGTCCACGTGGCCGCTCGGGCATT
>JBMZMP010000029.1:9279-11908 GCA_049619235.1 Thermoplasmatota archaeon | reverse complement strand
GACATCGTCGGCGGCCTCACACTCAAACCGGACTCGGACCTCAAAAGCCACTTCGTGCCTTGGTTCCACGTGGTGGAAGCAGACGTCGGGGCCATGTACCCGACCATTCTGAAGGCCCAGAATCTCACCGCGGACACGGTGCAACCTGCCCGCGCCGGCGAAACCGTGGACGACTGGATCTGGCTAGACCGATTGGATCCATTGTTCGTTGAAAACGAGTCGTACCAAGTCCGCAAGCCCACCGCGGAGGAGACGTTTACGAAGGGGCGTGGCTGGATGATTGGGGTCAAGAAAAGCACGGATGAGGGCATGGTCAACAAGGCCATGACCGGCATCCTGCACACGATTCAGAAAGTCAAGGACGCCCGCGCCGATGCCAAAAAGAGCGGTGCGCCGAAAGACGAACTACGCATCCACGACATGACCTATGCGTCCTTGAAAGCGGCTCGCAATGCGGGTACCCACGGCATCCTCGTGGCGGTCAACGTCTCCTGCCGCCAATTCAACATGTGGGGCGGTGCCAACATCACCACCGTGGGGCAAAAAATCCTCCACGAAACCCGAGAGGACTTCGAAAAGCGGGGCATCCGCGTGGTGTACGGTGACACGGACGGCATTTACCTCGGCTGCAGCAAATCCGTTGGGAACCTTCCGGAGATGGCGGCGGCCCTCGGCGCCGATGAGAAACCGGACGACTCGAAATGGATTACGCGCCCGGAGGACGCCATTCGAGCCGTGCATGAAATGAACGACCACTGGCGAGAATTCCTCAACTACCCCGGCTTCGAATTGGAGGCGGAAGAATACGACGCCATGGTGTACGTGGTGCACAAAAACTACCTCAAATTCAGCACCAAGGACGGCAAGCTTGCCTTGGAAACCAAGGGGAACAACTTCAAGGGCAGCGACAAAGCGCCACTTGCCCAGTCGCTCCTGGGGGAAATCATGGAACGAGCCATGAAGGAAGTCAGCAGCTGGGATGACGAAGACGATGCCCGGGAACGCATGAAGACCGCCATCAAGCGGGCAACCACGGACGTCATGAAGGACCGGGACGTGTCAGGCACGGAGTGGGACCAGTTGACGCTGCGGCAGTCAGTGCGTCCCATCCGTGGCTACAAGCCGAACCCCGACGGAAGCGCCAGCAGTTTTGCCATGCGCACCGCAGCCATTGAGCAAGTGCTCGGGGAGGAACTCACCGCGGGTCGCAAAATGAAATTCATCGTCTGCAAGCAACCCCTGCCCGCATACATCCAACCGCCGGCGCAGGAGTGGGCCCGCAAGCGGCTGCAAGCGTTCCACTTGGACATGGGCATCAAGAAACCCAGCAAGTCAGGCATCAAGCCGATCGAATACATGTGGCCCATCGACCTGGTTGAGCCCCACATGATTGACCTCACTTGGTACAAGGACATGGTGGAGAAGTACATCATGGGCGCCTTCGGCTTCAACAGCTTGGAGCTTGCAACGCAACGGGACCTCAGCAGCTGGTTCTAGGTTCAGACCACGAACCGATTGGGTTCGAAGAAGAACGTACCATCGAGGTTCAAGTCGGTGAACGCCGCGTATTGAATTTCGGGTGACAAGGACACAATTCTGTCCCCGCACGCGCCGCCGATGAAATCAAAGGTCCAATGGTTGGGGTCCGCCGCGCACACGCCCGGCCCAAGCAGGAGACTTGCCTCCAAGTCAAACTCGTACACCGTGGTGCCATTTTCGTGCGCGTTCCATGTTCGGTACAGGCCCGTGGCGGAAATGGGAGCGCCGCTTCCTTCATGGCTCATGGTGAACACTTCCGGGTTTTCCCCCATGGACCAAGTGCGGGCGGCCAAGTACGGTGGGTTCGAAATGACCCCCGTGGTGATGTTGCCAATCTCTGCTTCCCAGTGGAATTGCGCAAGACTCTCCGGCAGTTCAGGGCCATGGCTGTAGCGCTTCCATTCGTACCAGTTCAGATCCGCCTCGCCCTCCATCCAGTCCGCGGTTGGCGGCTTCAGGAACACCCATGCAACGGCGAGGTACTCCTGTCGGTCCGTGTGGGACAAGGTGCAATCTGTTAGGATCAGCGCAAACAGGGCTTGGTTCACGTTTGGCACGGGAGCGCCGAGCGCCTGCGTGAAGAACACCGCCGCGTCTTCTGCTTCGTAGCCCGGAGGCAGGTAAGCATTGACCGCCGAGAAAGGCCTCATCGCGAAGGCCACGGAACCGGTGCATTCCTGGAAATCCACGTCCAAGACTTCTGGAGCCAAAACGTGGTTCAAATCATCAGGCGCTTCGCTGGAGGATACGCAACCCGCTAGGGAAGCAATCAACAAGCAAACCACCACGCGCATGAGTGGAACTGGGGGAGTTGCCCTGAAAACCGTTGTGGCGGGGGCCCGGTCGAAACTGAAACGTCTTACAAGTCGCCGTTTTCCAACAGTTGTGCAGCATTGGTTGATGAAGTCCGAACCCGACGTGTACCCCATTTCCCAGTTGGAAAAGGACGGCCGGACGCATTGGGACGGGGTTCGAAACTACCAGGCCCGCAACATGATGCGAGACGACATGAAGCCCGGAGACAAGGTGCTGTTCTACCACAGCAACGCAAAACCGCCGGGCGTTGCCGGAACGGCCACCATCTGCAAGG
>JBMZMP010000029.1:0-9269 GCA_049619235.1 Thermoplasmatota archaeon | reverse complement strand
ACCGACCCCCATTTCGACGAGAAAACCGACCCGGAGAACCCCCGCTGGATCATGGTGGACATTGCCTACGAATCCACGTTCCCTCGCTTGGTCCCGTTGCAAGAATTGCGAGACAACCCCAAACTAGACGGAATGCTGGTCACCAAGCGCGGGCAACGTTTGTCCGTGCAGCCCGTCACCAAAGCGCACTTCGACGAAGTGGTCCGAATGGGACACACGTAAGCGAAGAGTTAGCGAGGCTCGGTGGGGTACACGCTGACCCTGGAGGGGAAGTTGGCATCAAAGAGCGGGAAATACAGCAGGCTTTGCCCGAAGTCATCGCATGCGGTGCCAAGCACAGTCTCGCTCCAGCTGCCCGGTTGCACGACGCACGTGCCGCGACTCAATTCACCAGGACTGTTTTCGGACAATTCCAGAAGTTGCGTGCCAGATTCATGACGCTCCCACAGCCGGAATGTCCGCGCATCGTCCAGGGGCGTGGTCTGCGACGTGCGCAGGGCGCTCAACGACAAGCCAATGTTTGCATCCGAAACACTGGCCGTGATTTGTCCGCCGGTGGAGCCGGAATTGAACGAAATGTTCGCCTGGTTGGTGCGCCAATCCACTTTGTCCAGGTGAGCCCGGGCCTCGTGGCTGTCCGTGGCGGAGTAGACTTGGTAAAAATTCAACGCATCGCCGGAAGGGCCACCATCAATCAACGGAGGTTCGATGAGAACCCACCCCGTGGTGATGCCAAGCGGTGACTGCTCTTCAAACGAGTCGCATTTGCCGATGAGCACTGCCACCAACGCCCGTTCCACGGGCGCGGGCAGGTCAAGGAACTGTGCCGCATCTGCGGGTTCGTATCCAGGTGGTACCAAGTGGGCAACGTCTGCGAAATTTGGCGTGGCTCCTGCAAGCAACATGTCACAACCAAACAAGTTGAACGGCAGGGTTTCAATCACTTGGGGGTCCGTTGTTTCCGCTGGGGGGGCCGTGGAAACACAACCAGCCAAAGCGAATGCCAGGAACCAATACCGCATGCAACAGGTTCCGTTTGGGACTATTTGGGTGTTCGCGTGAACAATTGACGGGGAGCCTACGGGCCCCGTAAAGGCCGGAGATGTCGTTCAGCCGATCATTTTCTTGTAGGCACGGAAGTTGGCAAAACCAAGCAGCAAAGCAAGTACGGCGCCAAAGATGGCTGCAAGTCCCAGGTTGCCCGCCGCCACACTCCAGCCGTCAAACGTGAGGGAACGGAACGCTTGGATGAGGTAATCCACGGGGTTGTACTTGACCACGGTTTGCAGCCAACCTGGCAATTGATTGGCCGGCATGTATGCGGTGCTCAGGAAGATGAACACGAAGAAGAGCGGGAACGCGCTTTGCGTCGCTTGGTCGCTCTTCGTTTTCATTGCCAACATGGTTGTCAGCAGGCCCGTGGTGACTGCACTAAACAGCACCGCGAAGACCACCATGACGGCGGCTCCTAGGATGCCGGTTTCAATGCGGGCGCCAAGGGCATATGCAATCACAAGAATCAACGTGGCCTGCGCCGCGACGCGGGTCATTTCCGCGCACAGTCGTGCCACGATGACCATGCCGGGGTTGGCACGAGTGGTTCGGAGTTTGTCAAAGTAGCCCGTTCGGAGATCGGACAGGAACGCGGCACTGGCGTTTGCCATGCCGAGGAAGCAGGTCAACAGCACAATGGCGGGGGCGATGAAGCGATAGTAGTTCTCGCCTTGGTACGGGTGGCCGGGGAGGTTGGTGGTTTCACTGAAAATGGAACCGAACAAGGCAAGCTGGATGACCGGCATCATGATGCCAAACACCAGGACCGTGGGGATGCGGGGGATTTGCCGGATGTTGCGGGCGTAGAGTTTGAAGAAAGTCATGCTTCCTCCGTGAGGCGTTGGCCGGTGTACTTGAGGAACGCGTCGTCCAAGGTTGGGGTCTTGACGCTGGTGCTGGTGACGGTGCAACCGGCTGCGTCCACTCGCTTCAGGGCGGGCATCAAATTGGCTGCGCCGTCCCGTGCGCTGATGCGAAGGTGATTTCCATCCACTTGCAACGCGGACTTGAAGCTGCTGCGCAAGCGCTGGGACTGGTCCGGCGTCAGGTTTTGGACTTCCACGTTGATGGTGTCCCGGCCCACACTTCGCTTCAATCGCTCCGGCGTGTCAATGGCCACCAGTTCGCCGTTTGCGACGATGGCGATGCGGTCGCACAATTCGTCCGCCTCCTCCATGTAATGCGTGGACAGGACAATGGTCAATCCTTCATCGCGGCGCAGGCGGCGCAGGATCGCCCAGAGGTCACTGCGGCTCTTTGGATCGAGGCCCGTGCTTGGTTCGTCAAGGAACAACACTTGCGGCGTGTGAATCAGGCTCACGGCAAGATCCAGTCTTCGTTGCATGCCACCACTGAACCGCGTCACGCGACGCTTTGCATGTTCGGCCAAGTCAAAGGTGCGAAGCAGTTCCGCGGCGCGGCGCTTTGCTTCCTGTTTTGGAATCCTTGCAAGGCTTGCGTGGAACAGCAGCATTTCCTCCGCCGTCGCAAGTTCGTCCATCCCGACCTCTTGCATGGCAAAACCGATGCGGGAGCGAATTTCCTTCGCCTGCGTCTTCACGTCGAACCCGAGCACGCCCGCGTAGCCGCTCGTGTGGCTGTGCAAAGTTCCCAGGATTTTCATCGTCGTGGTTTTCCCCGCGCCGTTTGGGCCGAGGAGTCCGAAGATTTCGCCCTTGGCCACGTCGAAGGTGATGCCCTTCACCGCTTGGGTTCCATCCCGGTACGTTTTCGTGAGATTTTCCACTGCGATGACGGTCACACGTTGCCCAGCGGAGAATGCAATTTAGCTGGATGCATTGGGGTGGGTTTGAAATGGCGGATTCATTGGGCCGCTTGTGAACACCGACCGCATCCGTGAACAATTCCCCATCCTCAACCGGACCGTGGAAGGCCCCGGCGGCCCCCACCCCCTCGTGTTCATGGATCACGGCGCAAGCACCCAAGCCCCAACCCCCGTGCTGGATGCGGTGATGGATTTGCACACCAAGCATTACGCCAACATCCACCGCGGCAACCATGCCTTGAGTTTGGAAAGCAGCGACCTCTTCGACGAAGGAGAGCACGTATTTGCGGACTTCATCGGGGCGAACGCCGAGACCGGTTGCTTCGTCATGGGCGGAAACACCACGGACTCCCTGAGCCTCGCAGCCCACATCATACGGGACGTACCCGGCGCCACCGCAACCACCATCGCCGAGCACCACAGCAACGACCTCCCACACCGACGGGCGGGCAAAGTCCTGCACGCAGAAGTGGATGAATTTGGCCGCGTGGACATGGACCACATGGAGTCCATTCTGCAAGACAACGAAGTGAAACTCCTCGCCGTGACCGGCGCCAGCAACGTCACGGGTTACTTTCCACCCATCTACAAATTGGCCCGCATGGCACACGACAACGGCGCCCGCATCCTCGTGGACGCGGCGCAACTCTACGCCCACGACGCCATCGACGTGCGCGCCGATGACCACCCCGAACACATTGACTTCCTCGCAGCCGCAGGCCACAAGGCCTACTCGCCGTTCGGCAGCAGCTTCCTCTACGGACCACAAGACCTCATGGACGCAGCGCCACCATTCCAACCAGGCGGAGGCACCGTGGACTGGGTAACCGGCGACGATGCATGGTTCACCAAGAGCCCCGACCGCCACATGGGCGGCACCCCCAACATCACCGGTGTGGTTGCGTTTGCAGCGGCCACCAAGTGGCTCAAGGAGCTCGGCATGGACAACGTTCGAGAACACGAACGAGAACTGACTGCATACGGCCTCAAACGCTTCGCCGAACTGGAAGCAGAACACGACGTGGAATTGTTTGGGCCCCGCAGCGCCGATGAGAAAGCGGGCGTGTTCAGCTTCCTTTTCGAAGACGTGCGCCACGAAGTGGCAAGCAAGGTCCTCAGCAGCGAATTCGGCATCGCGACCCGCAACGGCTGCTTCTGCGCCCACCCGCTCCTGCACCGTCTCCTCAAACTCGGCGACACGTCCGAATGGACCGATGCCCTGAGCCGCGGCGAACCGGTGCAATTGCCCGGAGCCACCCGCGCCACCATTGGCATCTACCAAACCAAGGCCGAAGTGGACTTGTTGTTCGACGCATTGGATGTGATTGGGAAGAAGGCCTGGAAGGGCAACTACACCGCCGACCCAACCTGCACCACCGAAGTGTCGTGATGGAGTTCCTCATCGTCATCGCCGTGGCCCTTGCGGCAAGCGCCTTGACCTTGTTTTCCGGGTTTGGCCTCGGCACGCTCCTGCTGCCTGCATTCGCGCTGGTGTTCCCATTGGAGGTTGCCATCGCGGCCACTGCCGTCGTTCACCTCGCAAACAACCTGTTCAAAGGAACCCTGCTTCGTAACGACGCCAACTGGCGCGTCGTGGGGCGCTTCGGTGTTCCCGCGCTCCTCTTTGCTTTCCTGGGCGCGTGGTTGTTGCTCCGCATCCCGGACGCGACCGTTGCGTCTTGGCAACTCGGCGAAGTGACCCGGTTGGGACTCGTGGTTGGGTCCATGATTGTGGCGTTCGCCTTGTTTGACTTGATTCCCCGGCTCCGCGCATGGAGCGTGGGCGAACGACACCTTCCAATCGGCGGCGCATTGAGCGGCTTTTTTGGCGGCCTCAGCGGGCATCAAGGTGCACTCCGGAGCGTATTTCTCACAAAGACCGGCATGGATGCCCGAGCGTTCGTTGCGACTGGCGTGTTCTGTGCAATCCTCGTGGATGTAGGGCGACTGCTCGTGTACGGCGTTGGCGGCTTGCGACCGGACGATGCATGGCTGGTGGCAACCGCATGTGTTGCCGCATTTGCCGGCGCGTACATCGGGAAACGGTTACTGGGCAAAGTGACCATTGACCAAGTTCGCACTCTCGTCGGTGCCTTGTTGCTAGTCATGGGCGGCGCCATTGCCGGAGGCGTCGTTTGATCATCCAAGGCACCCCGGGTTCCTACTCTGCCCAAGCTGCAGCCACATGGTACCCCGATGAAACCATCACGTCCGTGCGCACCTTTGCGGAAGCCGCTGAACGGATTCGCGCCGGGGAACGTGGGCTGCTGCCCATCGAAAACAGCCACACCGGACCCATTGACGATTGCCTGCGCGAAATCGAAGGCATCCCAATCCTGGAAACCCACTGGCTCCGCATCGAACACTGCCTCATCAGCCACCCCGGCATCGAACTGGAAGAAGTGCAGTTCGTGTTCAGCCACAAGGAAGCGTTGCGGCAATGCGGCGGCCTGCTTGCCGAGCATGAGTTCCAAGGCATTGCCACCGCAGACACCGCCAGTGCTGTGGCGGACGTAAAGGGGCGCCGCAAGCGAACCGAGGCCGCCATTGCAAGCCGCGCCGCGGCCGAATTGCACGGGATGCACGTGTTGCTGGAAGACGTGGCGGATGCGCCGGACAATCAGACGCTTTTCGCGCTGCTTGCCAAGTAACCGGTGATGCTTGCAAGCACCAGCACCAAGCCAGCCAATTGCAGGGCAGAGAACGTGTCGCCGAGGAGAATCCAAGCGAAGAACACCGTGGCTGCAAGTTCCATGCCAACCAACATGTTCACTTTGCCCGCAGGCGCCCGTTGCAGGGCCGCGTTGAACAGGTACAGACTCAAAATGGTGGGGATGGCAATTTGGATGAAGGTCCAAACCCACGCCTCCACATTGAGGCTGGAGAGGTTCGGCGGGGCCTCAAAGAGCATTGCCAGCAGGGAGAACCCGAGGAAGCTGACCGCCATGCTCACGAGCATCAATTGGGTGAGCCCGATGCCGGGGGCGTGGATGCGCAACTGGACACTGTACACGGCCCACGCAGCCCCTGCGCCCACGGCGAGGAGCATGCCAATCACCGTGAATTGGCCGCCGCCGTCAATGGCAAGCCAAGCCCCCAAGAGGAGCCCGGCAACGGCCGGAAGGAACCAAGGACCCATTTCTTCACCCAGTTTCACCCGGGCCAAGAGGGCGGTCCACAAGGGCGCCGTGAGGAAGCCGAGGGTGGTGTATGTGGCGTCCAGGAATTGCAGGCTGCTGATGAACAGGCCAAAACTGACCACGTTGCCTGCGAGACTCAGTAGCACCAAGTGGCGATTGGCGAGCAAACGCGGAAGTGCCTTGACCTGGGGGCCGGCGATGAGAGCAACGATGGCGAAGCTGCCGGCTGCCCGCAGGGATTGGAGCCAAAACGGGTCCAGGTAGTCAAGGAGAATTTTGTTGCCGGGGCTCAGTAGGCCCCAGCCTGCGTACGCGGCGGCCGCCAACAACAAGCCTTGCTTCTGGGTCATCCAGTCATTCCAATTTGTGCATGGCAACCACCACGTCCGCCACGGACGCAATGCTTGCGGGCACCTCGATGCCGGTGATGGGCATGTTGAGGGCGATGGATTGTTCTTGCTTCGCCTTCCACACGTGGCCGTTGAATTCCATGATGGCCTCCGTCAGGGCCGTGTCTTGGGCGAAGCCGAGGGGTTCTGGGAAGGTGGCGCGGTGCACGTCGATGTCGTACACGCGGCTTGCGAGGTAATGCGTCAGGAACGGCGCCACGGGGGCAAGCAAATGGAGACATCGCTTGGCCACTTCGTGCAGGGTCCAGCAGCTGCTTTGGCTGCCGGCGTAGGCGCGCACCTTCACCATTTCCAAGTAGTGGGGCGCAAACAGGTTCCAGATGAAGCTGCGCACCTGATTTGCAGGGTTGAAGAAGTCAATGTCTGCGTAGCCGGCGGTCGCGGATTCGGTGACTGCGTCCAGTTCTCCAAGAATCCATTCGTCCACGGGGTCCAATTGGGCCGGGCGTTCGGGGTTGTCGAAGGTGCTGACGAACTTGACCACGTTGGCGAACTTTTGCAGGAATTTCCCGGCGCCTTGGATCTTTTGCTCGTTGATGCGGAAGTCGTCGCCGATGCTGCATTCGCCGGCAATCCAGAGGCGGAACGCATCGCTTCCGGTTTTCTCGAGGATGTCCGCGGGGTCAATGACGTTCCCCGTGGACTTGCTCATCTTGCGGCCGTTCTTGTCCATGCCCATGCCGTGAATCCAAGCATTCTCGAATCCAGGTTTGCCCTTGAGAAGATGGGACTTGAGGAGCGTGTAGTAGAGCCACGTGCGAACAATGTCGCGGCCTTGCGGACGAATGCTACAGGTGTGGTCCGCGTGCCATGCTTTCCCCGCGTGGTCCTTGAGGATGTACATGTTGCTGACGCTGCTGTCCATCCACGTGTCGAACACCTTGGTTTCGCCGACCACGGTCAGTTCTGGGTGGGCCGCGAGGAACTCATCGGGGGTGCCAAGTTCGGTGCGCTCATAGCGGTGGACCACTTTGCTGCCTTCGGGGAAGCCAGTTTTCCAGGGCTGGTAGTAGTCGGGGTTGGCGGCATCGGCGGGAGGCACGATGACGTATGGGGCTTCGTTGCCGTCCGTGTCTTCCATGAGCCACAACGGGATTTCCGTGTGGTACCAGCGCCGGCGGCTGATGGGCCAGTCGATGCTGACTGTGTCAATCCAGTCCAGCAGCAATTGGCGGTGCTTTGCGGGCACAAACTCGAGGCCATTTGCGATGTCGCGGAGCTCTTCCACACAGTGGGTTTGCTTGACATACCATTCCTTCAAGGCAATGGTCTCAACGGCCGCCTTGCTGCGTTCGCTGATGGGGAACTTTTGGTTGATTTTGTCAAACTCGGGAAGTAGCCCGGCTTCTTCCAAGTCCTTGATGATTTGTTGGCGGGCAGGTTCCACTTTGAGACCGGCGTATTTGCCGGCCACTTCGGTCATCTTCCCTTCCATGTTGATGGCGGCGATGGGTTCCAATTCCAGTTCACGGAACAGTTGCACATCCGCTTGGTCACCGAAGCTGCAGACCATCATCACGCCGCTACCGAAGTCGGTTTTGACATGGGTGTGCGCCATGATGGGCACCTCTTGCCCGAGGCCTTCGCCCCGTTCGATGGGCAGGACCGCAGTTTTGCCGATGAGGTGCTTGGTCTCTTCGTTGTCCGGGTGGACGAGGACCGCGCGGCAGGCACAGATGAGTTCCGGCCGGGTGGTGGAGATGACAAGGGTTTCCCCTGTTTCCTTGCAGGTCCAGTGCACGTGGTTGAGGCGGGTTTTGCGTTCCTCGTAGTACACTTCTGCATCGGCGATGGCGGTGCCGAGCTTGGGGTCGTAGGTGTTTGGTCGCAGTTCTTCCACGATGAGGCCCTTCGCAAAGAGCTCCAGGAACATGGCCTGGCTGAAAGCGCGGTATTCGGGGCTGTCCGTTTTGTAGCCGCCTTCGAAGTCGCAGCTGAGGCCGATCCGTTGGCCGATGCTGACCATTTCGTCACTGTATTGGCCGATTTCGTCCCAGCACGCTTTGTTGAAGGCGTCACGGCCCTCCACTTCACCCATTTTCTGGGCCCAGAAGCGCATGGGCTCGGTCTTTTTCTCGACGGTGAACTCGATGTTGATGCCGTTGCGGTCCACGCCCCAGGGGAACAGGACGTCGTACCCCTCCATGCGCTTGCTGCGAGCAATCATGTCGATGAGACTGTAACCAGCGACGGCGCCGATGTGCCACTTCCCACTTGGGTAAGGTGGCGGCGTGTCGATGCTCCAAATCTTTGCATCCGCCTTGTCTTCGCCAATGAACGGGATTGGGTTGGCGGCAAGTTCGGCAGCAATTTCCTTTTCGAGGGGAACGCCCCACTTCTGGAGTTCGACCATGATTGCTGCGCCCAAGATGGGCCCCTTCTTATGGCTTCGGCGCAGTGGAGCCTTGTGGCCCGGTTTCATTGGCTTCGCTTCCGCACCAGCATCCACGGTACAGAGGACCCAGAACGGGTGCGCGCCGCATTCCACCACATCACCGGATTGCCCGATGCGGAAGTATCCGAAACCCGCATCGAATCCCACCACGGAGGCGAAGTCGTCTGGTTGGAATTGGAGCTAACCCGCGCCGCCGACATCAAGGCAGCCCTGCGCCGGCTCATCGATGAAGGCATCCGGGACCGCTTCCTCCGCGAACTGGACGCCCGGTTTGATGACGACCGTGTGTTCTACTTCCGCTTCAACAAGCAACGAGCCTTCGCGGGCCATTTCTCCCTCGACAACACCAGCGACACGATCCAATGCCGCCTGCGGGTGGAGGCCCACCCCGGAACCCGCGAGAACGGCTTTGTGGCATTGAAGGAGCATTTTGAAGGCATGCGATTTTGACCCAGATTTCCACGAAAGCCGCCAACTCCAACCCC
>JBMZMP010000028.1:8397-12442 GCA_049619235.1 Thermoplasmatota archaeon | reverse complement strand
CGACTCACCACCCGTTCCACGTTGCCATCCACCACGGCCACAGGTTCACCCCGGCAAATGCTTGCCAACGCCGCCGCCGTGTAGGGCCCCACGCCGGGCAGCGACTGCAGGTCCGCTGGCCATCCATGCTCCGCAACCAGCTTCGCCGCCGCGTGCAAATTCCGGGCCCGCGAATAGTACCCGAGGCCAGACCAAGCGGCCATCACTTCGTCTTCCGACGCGCTGGCAAGCGCCTGGACCGTTGGAAACCGGCCCATCCAGCGTTCAAAGTAGGAAATGGCCGTCGCCACCCGGGTTTGCTGGAGCATGATCTCGCTCACCCAAACCGGGTACAACTCCGTGCTAGCACGCCAAGGCAAATCCCGCTTCACCCCGTCGTACCAATGCAGCAACTCCACGACGCGTCCAAGCCGTCGCCACCTAAAAACCGCGGCGCGAATGTCACCGCATGGAATCGTGCCAAGACCGCTTTGCAAGCCACGCCATTTGCTTCGGCTGCGGACCCGCCAACAAGGATGGACTTCGCATCAAGAGCTTCTGGGAAGAGGACCCGGACACTCCTGAAAACGGCCGGACCTTCGTTTGCCGATTCACGCCGGAACCCCATCACCAAGCGTTCCCCGGCGTCATCAACGGCGGCATCATTGGCACGCTCCTCGACTGCCACAGCAACTGGTGCGCCGCCATGACCCTCATGGAGCACCACGAATGGGAAGAGGCCATGTGCACCGTCACCGCCGACTTCCACGTCAAACTCCGAGCCCCCACGCCCGCCGGCACCGAATTGACCGTCAAGGCATGGGCAGAAGCCCCAACCGGTGACGGCGAACGGTTCTGCAAAGTGCGCGCGGAAATCTGGGCCGACACGGAACGGGGACGAAAAATCACGGCCACCTGCACAGGCACATTTGTCTCCGTCGAAGAAGGCCACCCCGCGTGGCACCGTTGGGGCTAATGGACGCCGAACCCATCGCCGCAACCGGTGAACGCCGGAACCCCGCCAAGGGCTGGGACGCCCTCATCATCACCGACTTCGTCCTCGTGGGCCTCCTCCTCATCGGCGGCCTCATCGCCTACTTCGAAGGCATCGAAGGGGGTGAGATTTCCAAGTCAGCCCTCGCGCTCAACATGGCAATCAACTTGGCCATTTTCGGACTCATCCCCCTCGCTTGGGTGTGGAAAACCCGTGTGGACTGGGACAACATCAAGGCGTACTTCCAAACCGGCCCCGCCGAGGGCGTCATTTGGGGCGTGGGCCTCGGCATGGTGTGCGTCATTGGCATGGCCGCATTGCTTGCAACCCTGCAGGCATTGGGCCTCAACTTGGAAGCGCCCGGGAACGAAGCCATCGCGGAAGCAGTGGATTGGAAACTGGCGCTCCTCGTGGCCGCCGTCGCAGGGTTCTCCGAGGAAATCCTGTTCCGTGGCGTTCTGCAGAACATGATCGGCGTCGTGCCGCAAGCGGTTCTGTTTGGACTTGCCCACGCCGGCGCAGGGCACTGGGTGGCCATGCTGGCCACGGGGTTGCTCGGCTTGCTGTTTGGAAGCCTCCGCTCCCGCATCGGCCTGTACGGCTTGATGGCAGCCCATTTCACGTACAACCTTATTTTGTTCGCAATCCAATTGGTGTACGGCTAATGTACAACATCTTCGAACACACGGCAGACATGGGCATCGAGTCGGACGGCGACACGCCGGGCGAAGCGCTCGCAGAAGCCGCCCGGGGATTGACCGCCATCGTCACCAACAACCCCAACCGGCAAGACGGCAGCGTCCCCATCACATTCCGACTCGAGGCGCCCGATTTGCCCGCTCTCGCCGTGACGTTCCTCGCGGAGCTGTTGTGGCTGCAAGAATCCAAGGACCTACTTTGGACCATGGGCGGCGCGGAAGTGACGTACGAAGGAGACTCCGTCGTGGTGCACGCCAACGGTTGCGGCCGCATCTTCCACGGAAGCCTCCCCGGCGTCGAAGTGAAAGCCATCACATACCACGGCCTCGAATTCTTCCGCAAAGGCCCCAAATGGCGCCTGAAAATTCTGTTGGATATTTAGGACGGCGGCGACTGGCCAACCTGTGTCCTGGGCCGGCCCCCTCCATCAAGTGGCAGACGCCATCCATGAAATCCCCCAAACCTACAAGGGAACCGAGGGGAACCTCAACATGCGCGTCCCAGGACGCATCATCGCGAGCCCCGAACTACTTGGACACATTGCCGATGATTTGGCACCGGAACAAGTTGCAAACGTGGCCACCCTCCCCGGCATCGTGGGCCACAGCCTCGCCATGCCCGACATCCACTGGGGGTACGGCTTCCCCATCGGAGGCGTCGCGGCCTTTGACCCGGACGAAGAAGGCATCGTCAGCCCAGGCGGCGTCGGCTTCGACATCAACTGCGGCGTGCGGCTTCTCAAAACCGACCTCACCGTTGACCAGGTCCGGCCGCGCCTCAAGGAAACCGTGGATGGGTTGTTCGAAGCCGTCCCCGCCGGCATGGGCAGCCGCGGAGGCACCCAAATCAACGACAACGACTTGCAAGACGTGCTCGCCGAGGGCGCCGGATGGGCCGTGGAGAACGGCATCGCCGAGAAACGAGACCGCCTTTGCATGGAAGAAGGCGGACGACTGCCCGGGGCAAGCAGCGAACACGTTGGGGAACGGGCACTGCTGCGGGGCCGAAGAAGCCTCGGCAGCCTCGGCAGCGGCAACCATTTCCTGGAACTACAGTACGTGGACGAAACCTGGAACGATGACGCGTTGCGGGCCTACGGCATCACCCCCGGCCAAGTGGTCATCATGGTGCACACGGGCAGCCGCGGCCTCGGGCACCAAGTGTGCCAAGACTTCGTACAATCCCTCCAATCCGCCGCAAAGAAGTACAACATTGACCTCCCCGACCGGCAACTGGCCTGCGCTCCACTCACATCCCCGGAAGGAGAAGCGTACCTCAGCGCCATGGCCGCAGCAGCAAACTTCGGCTTCGTCAACCGCTCCTACGTGACCCATTTTGCCCGGGAAGCCATGGAGAAAATGTGGCCCGGCGTGGACATGGAAGTGCTCTACGACGTGGGGCACAACATCGCCAAATGGGAAGAACACACCATCCCCGGAACGCAAACCAAGAAACGGGTGTGCGTACACCGCAAAGGCGCCATCCGCAGCTTCGGCCCAGGCAGCAGCGACCTCGCGCCGCAATTCCAAGACGCCGGCCAACCAGTCATCGTGCCCGGCGACATGGGCCGCCAATCATTTCTCCTCGCCGGAGCCACAGGCGCCATGGAACAATCCTTCGGAAGCAGTTGCCACGGAGCCGGACGCAGACTCAGCCGCACCGCAGCGAAGAAACAATACGACGGAGCCGACCTCATCCGGCACCTCTGGGAAGAAAAAGGCATCCACGTGCGGGCCGTGAGCCACAACATCGCCGCCGAGGAAGCGCCCGGTGCGTACAAGGACGTGTCCCAAGTGGTGGATTCCGTGGAGCAAGCCGGACTTGCCCGGAAAGTTGCGCGGTTGAAGCCCCTGGGTGTTGTGAAAGGTTGATGGTTGCTCATTTGGTGCGCCACGACGAGCACCAACGCCAATCCTGTTGGCAGCCGCGTTGTTCATAGGATTCCGCCACAAGCGTTAATGCCGACGGCATTTGGTGCGATGACATGCGAGCGGTAGCTGTGCTGTTGACGTTGGTTCTCCTTACGGGAGCCACGGCACAAATCAACAACTCCAACGAAAGCACCCCGGTGACCCTGTACTTCCACTTGGACGGGTTCCAGGATTTCCCCATCAACACGCAGCCCCCAGAGGACTTCGCCTCCGATGACTCCGGACGCGGCGCAACGGGCCTCACCAGCACCTGCCTTCCAGATGGAACCCCCAACCAACTCCGGGGCGACTTCCACACGTTCTACGGCTTCAGCACCCCCGGCTACGTGCAATACGAAGAACTGGACAAGAACGGCACCATCCGCATTCACGAAGAACGCGGCCTTGCAGCGGACGTGGTCCTGGACCGCCCCGCTGGCGCAACCCTCTACTGGTACCTCAC
>JBMZMP010000028.1:0-8387 GCA_049619235.1 Thermoplasmatota archaeon | reverse complement strand
CCATCATTGTCCCAAGCGTGAAGGTGGCTGCCACCATCCGCACCGGCGACGACGTGGGCCTCGGCGACACCGCATACAACCAAGGCAGCCTCATTGGCTACGGGGAATCCCCCGCCCAAGACCTCATGCCCGAACCCGGCTCCGAAGGACCGGTCATTTACGAATTTGCAGTGCCCATCGTCTTCGAAGCGGACATGATTGGCAAGGAAGATGCATTCAACATCCGCGTGGACGTCATGATGGACTTGCCCACTTGCAACGAAGTGGACTCCGCGCTCATGCCCGGCCTCATTTCCGTGCACACCAGCAAGGACAACCGGCCCCGCGTGGACTTGAACATCATGAACCCGGTCTTCGTGGAATACGTGCACCCACAAATCCAAGGCGACCGCCTCGTCATCCACACCGGCCTCGGCAGCCCATGGGGCAACTACGACGTGGACGAAACCCCAGGCGGCATCGAAGTGACCATCACGGGACCCACGGAAGCCAAGAGCATGCAACGGGCCGCCGTCGTGCAACGCACCCACGAGCACAACCACCACTTCGAACCCGTTGACGTCACCTACGTGTGGCCGTTCGAACGGGACGAAGCGGAACTGGCCGAGTACAAAATTGACGTGAAGGTGTGGAACGACCAACGCACCGGATCCAGCACTGGCTCCGCCGTCATTGACTTGGAATCCCGCACCGGTGTGGATGCAGAAGGCAACCAAATCGGTGAAGAAAAGAGCGGAGAAACCGAGGAAGCCCCCGTCGGCCTCCTGCTTCCCGTCCTTGGACTGCTTGGCCTGGCCCTGCGCCGACGCTAACCCATCAACCCAACCTTTCCCCTTCCTTCTTTCATTTTTTTGAATCAATCAGCAGCGCTAGGTATGCAGAATCCCGTCGACGCCTGGAACCTACCCGAATCGACTACCCGAATCGACCGAGTCCAGTCTGCCCTGACCGGAAACCTCCGGTCAATCGAGGTGAGCGGTTGCGTTGCAACCCCTCCTGTCCCGGCTCGACTACCCGAATCGACCGAGTCCAGTCTGGCCAGAATGCTTCATGGCTTCCACTTGGGGAAGCACCTCTTCCCACTTGATCTCCTTCCACTCCAGGTTGTGACTCTTCAGGAGGGCACGCGCCTTGTCCGCCACGTGGGGCGCAATCAGGATGCCGCGGGTTTGGTTCTCCTTGCCGCGGAGCTCCTCCACGTACCGCCACAACTGCGTCGCTTCCTTCACGCCGGCATTGCCGCGCTTCAATTCCACAATGACCCTGGTGCCGCTGGCGTCGTCGCCATCAATGTCGTAGAAGCCCCGCTTCGTGTCCCGTTCGCGGCGGCGAGGCGTGAAGCCAGGCTCAATCAAGTCCGGGTTCTCAAACAGCAATTGCTGCAAATCCGCCTCGGAGCCAACCAGGCTCAAGTCTTCGTCGTCCCGCAGCGGCAGCGCCGTCAGCAAGGAGACGTTGTGGAACGTCACGTGTACCAATTCCTCTGGCTTCTTCCGGTACGCAGTCATGACGAGTTGCTCGTCTTGAATGCGGGCATCGAAAATCGCGCCCGGAGGTTGCCAGTTGACCGGCTTCGCCTTCTCCGCGGTGTGCACGAGGAACGTACCGTCCGGCTTCAGCAACAGAAGCCGTTCGCCCCTAGACAGCATGCTCCGGGCGCGGCCTTGGTACTTCACTTCGCAATCGGCCACGATTTGAATCAAGTGGCCACGGCGATCATTGAGGACCGCCATTTCGTTTTGGAGAAAGGACAGGGCTGCGTCCGTGTCCGGTTCACGAATGATTTGCATTACGCGAGCGCGTCTTGGATTTCCTTGCGGACATCGTCGTCATCGGCGCCACCGTCGGCGTCGAATTCTTCCTCGATTTCCGTCAAGAGATCCGCGAATTGGGCGCGGTACTCGGCGTCGTCGCGAACTTCGTGGACCATTTCTTCCGGCAGCAAGTGCTCGAAGATGTCCTTGAAGGGTTGGCGCGGGTTTTGCGCGTTGAACTGCTTCTGGTGGACCGTTGCGATGACAGCGGCCTCCACGTTCTTGGTTCCGAAACCGGGAGTGGCGAAGCTGCGGACAATGGAGTCTTCGTCCACGTCGGGGCATTCGCTTTTCAGTTGGGCGAACAAGGCACGGCTTTGGGCGTCGTTGCTGATGACCTTGCGGCCTGCAGACAACTGCTTTTCCATGTATTCGTCAACGGGGACTTCCCGGGCCATGTCGGCGCCAGCCCAAGCTGGTTCTTAAGGCAAGCGTGAATCAGGAGCCTTCGGCGCCAAATTGCGCTTCCATTCGGGCCATCATTTCGTCCGGCGACACGTCTTCCATGTGCTGGCCAAAGTACCACCGGTTGCCCCATTTGTCTTCCACTTGCGCCGTGCGGTCGCCGTAGAATTGGTCCCGTGGTTCATCCAGCACTTTGGCCCCTGCGGCCACGGCGGCGTGGAATGCTGCGTCCAAATCGTCCACGTACACATGCAGGAGGGTGCGCGTTGCCGGGTAGCCTTCCATGGCGTCGGCGAACATGACGACGCTGTTGCCGATTTTGCATTCCCCGTGGCCGATGAGGCCGTTTCGTGGGTCCTCCATGAGCTCCCCGCGGGGTTTGGCCCCGAGGCCCGTTTTTGCGAAGGCGAGGAAGTCGGCAGCGCCCTCTACGATGAGGTAGGGCGTGATGGAGTGGTAGCCTTCCGGCGGGTTCTGGACCATGGGTTGCCATGGACCACGCCACATTCAAGGTTTGGCGGGGGCTTTGTGCTTACTCGGCGAGCATTTCTGCCAATTCGCCGTTTTCGAGCATCTCAACCGCGATGTCGCTGCCACCGATGAGCTCGCCCTTCACCCACACTTGTGGAAGCGTGGGGAATTGGCTGTATTCGGCGATGGCTTGGATGACTTGCATGGGGTTGGTTTGGTTGAACACGTTCACGTGGGTGAACGGGTGGCCAAGGTGTTGCAGGACCGCGGCGGCGCGGGCACTGAAGCCGCATTGTGGTGCGTCCGGGTCGCCTTTCATGAACAACACGAGGTCGTTGTTGGCCAAGAGTTGGTCCCATTCGGCCTTCAATTCGGGCGTGAGTGCGTTTCCGGTGGTGGCTGGTGGGGCGCCTGCCATTGGGATGTCCATGTTGGGGCGTGGCGTTTCTTGCACTTTAGGCTTAGTGCGGGTGCATCCCTTTCGTCCCGTCTGCGTGGGGGTGGAAGGGGGCGGGGATGTTCCCGCCGTGTTTCTCGGCGAGTTCCGCGGGGGTGAGGCATTTGAGGTCTAGGGCGTGGATGGCGCCGGTTTGGAAATGGGGCGCGAAGGCGGCCATGATGGGGCGTTGCCGTTGGAAGCTGCGCTGTCCTTCGAAGGAGGCCGCGATGGCGACCACGTACCAGTGGTCTCCGCCGCCGAGGTCGGTTGCGTGCACTTCTGCGTCTGGGACGACGGATTGGATGATGTCTGCGAGCATTAGGCCTCCGGGTTCAGGAAGGGGATGGTTCCCCAGATGCGTTCTTCTTCGCCTTCGGCTGCTTTGACGCTGGCGACGATGATGAACATGAATTGGTACATGAGTCCCGCCGCGGCGACGGTGAGGCCGAACACGGGGGGTGCCAGGAGCATGAGGAACGCCACGAGGTAGATGACGAAAATGGTGAGTTGGAAGTTGAGGGCGTTGCGCATGTGGAACCGGGATTCCTCGTTCTTGCGGAACACGAGGTACAGCACGAGGGGGCCAATGAGGAACGTCAGCAACGTCATTGGGTAGACCAGGATGGAGAAGGTGCGGGCTGCGCTCACGAAGATGCACTCCCACTTGCCCCTGAAAGCCCTTTTCGGAGGTCTTGGAGGAGGTCTTCTTCTGCTTCGATGCCGAGGCTGATGCGCACGAGGCCGTCCGTGATGCCGAGGGCGGCGCGGGTGGCGGGGTCTGCGTAGGCGTGGCTGGTTTCAATGGGGAGGCTGACGAGCGTTTCCACGCCGCCAAGGCTACAAGCGGGCACCATGAGGGAAATCGCTTCCCGGAACGCAACGGCTGCTTCCCGGCTGCCAAGATCCAACGTGACCATGTTGGAAACGCCGGGGTCGTGCACCGCGACGCCTGCGGCGCGAGCGGCGTTTGCCACGGCGCGGGCGTTTTGGCTTGCTCGATCCATGCGGAGGTGGAGGGTTTTGATGCCTCGGCCAAGCAGGTACGCCGCGTGTGGGTCGAGGGTTGCGCCGAGGTTGCGGCGGTGCTTCCAAAGAGCATCTCGGCCCGTGTTTCCACAGATGACTCCCGCGGTGACGTCGCTGTGGCCGTTGAGGGATTTGGTGGCGGAGTGGAGCACGTAGTCGGCGCCCAATTCGAGGGGGCGGTGGATCATGGGGCCGCTGAACGTGGCGTCCACCACGAGCGTTGCGCCCACCATGCGCGCTTCCGTTGCCACGCGGGCAATGTCCAGGACTTGCAGGAGGGGGTTGCTGATGGATTCCACCCACACCATGTTGGCTTGTGGGACAGGTTCCTTGAAGGGATCAAATTCCACAACGTGCACGCCGCGGGGCGCAATTTCGTCTTCCAGGAGCGCCGTGGTGCCGCCGTAGATGCCTGATTGCACCGCGATGGTGTCGCCGGTTTTCAGGGTCTGGAACAGGGCCATCTCGGCACCCAGGCCGCTTGCAAACAGCAACGCGTACGCGGCGCCGTCGAGGGCTGCAAGTTTTTCCTCCACCGCTTCCACGGTGGGGTTTTCGTAGCGGGAGTAAATGTAGGGCGCCTCGCCGCCGTCCGGTGCCACGGGGTAGTGGTACGTGGTGGATTGTACGATGGGCGTGTTGACGGCGCCGTGCCGGGGATTGATTCTTTCGCCTCCGTGGACGCAGGTGGTCGCGGGGTGCATGACACATCCAGTCCACCAAGGGAATTTGAAGAGACCGGAGGCACCACCCACAACAAGTGGCCACGCCCGAGCCCCGCGCGAGCACTTTCACCTACCCCTTCGCCCGAACTATACCCATCATATGCTTGGACAATCCTCCGTGTCCCTAATGAGCCTCGTCGAATCGGAACTGGGCGGCCCAACCGTCTTCAAGGACCTCTCCAAATTGGACTTCGATTACGTCCCCGAAGAACTCCCCGGCCGCGACGACGAAATCCGCTTCCTCATCCGCACCTTCAAAGGCCTCACCGAAGGCGCCAACCGCGAAAACGCGCTCATCCAAGGGCCCGTCGGAACCGGAAAAACCGCCATGGCCAAGCTGTTTGCCCGCGACTTCGCAAACGTCCTCCGCACCAAAGGCAAAACCCTCGAAACCGTCGTGGTCAATTGCCGCCGCCGCAAAACCAGCGGCCTCGCCATGCTTGGCATCCTCAACCACTTCGAACCCCACTACCCCGAACGCGGCTTCGGAGTCGGGGAAATGCAACGAGACCTCCGCAAACACCTCGCCCGCCGCGACTGCCACCTCCTCGTCATCCTAGACGAAGTGGACGCACTCCTACGCGCCGACGGCAGCGACCTCGTGTACGATCTCACCCGTTGGAATGACGAAACCGGCCCCTCCTGGAACGGTGTCAGCCTCATCCTTGTAAGCCAGCACAACGTCCTCGAACAAATGGACGACGCGGCAAGGTCCACGTTCAAAACCAACGTCCTCAACGTGCTCCCCTACGGCTCCAGTGCACTCGAACAAATCGTCAAACAACGCGCCGACTTGGCATTCCAACCTGGCGCCGTGGACGAAGACTCCATTTGCCTCATCGCCGACGCCAGCAGCATTGAAGGCAACGCCCGCAGCGCCATTGAAGTGTTGTGGAAAGCCGGCGTGCACGCGGACGACCACCGCCGCGACCGCGTCGTGGCAAACGATGTCCGAACCGCCAAAGCGGAAGTGCATTCGTTCCTCACCGAGTCCAAACTGCGAAACCTCTCCAAGCACCCCTTGCTGGCACTCCTCAGTTTGGCACGCCGCCTGGAAAGGGACCAATCCGCGTATGCAACCACGGGAAGCGTGGAAGACACCTACAAACTGGTGTGCGAAGAATACGGGGAAGAGCCCCGCGGCCACACCATGTTTTGGAAGTACCTCAAGCAACTGCAAGATGCAGGTATGATTCTTGCCCGCCTCAGCGGCAAGGGCCAAGCAGGCACCACCCAACTCATCAGCATCCCCGATGCACCGTCGGACATGGTGCAAGAAAAAGTGGGTGAAATCCTCAAAACTGCGTAGCCCGGGTCCAAACACCTAAGTGGGTTGGACACGGATTTTGATTGCTTATGGAATCCGTGGAACGCATGGATGAACGGGAGGATTTGCTCTCCCAAGTGGAAGCCAATGGTTCCCTCACGGACCCCCTCGTAGAGGAAGCCATGCTCGCCGTCCCCCGGCACGTGTTCGTTCCCGAAGCCATGGAAGACATGGCGTACGATGATCGGCCACTACCCATTGGGTTTGACCAAACCATTTCCGCCCCGCACATGGTGGCCCAGATGACGTGCGCGTTGCAATTGGAACCCGGCCACAAAGTGCTTGAGATCGGCAGCGGCGTCGGGTACCAAGCGGCGGTGCTTGCAGCCGTGACTGGCGTCACGGTGCACACCATCGAGTACCTGCCGGAACTGGCAGAATGCGCGCGGCAGAACCTTGCCGGCATTGGAGCCGACGTGCAAGTGCACGTGGGGGACGGGTACGACGGATGGCCCGATGAGTCACCCTTCGAGGCCATCCTCATCACGTGCGCCGTGCCACAGGTTCCTCCCACGCTCGCGGGGCAGCTCAAAAAGGGCGGGCACTTGGTGGCGCCCCTTGGCGTGACCCGCTGCGAATTGATGGTGGCGCGAAAATTGGATGGCCGCCTGGAAAAAGAGTACATTGCGCCTTGCTTGTTTGTCAATGCGCAAGGGCGGCTGGGCCGACCCGGCCCCGACGACGCAGCCGTGACCGCAATGCCTTGAAGTGCACCCCGCCTCACCCGCTTCATGACGCTGCTGAACGTCTCCGCGACGCACCAATTCTGGCACGGTGCTCCCCCGCAATCATTGGAGGCGCACCACCCCGCATTCCTTGCGTTCCCGAAAGGAAACGAGTCCATTGAGGAGGCACGGCAGCGCTTGCAGAAACTGGTCTCAGAGGCTGGCGATGCGGAGTCGGATCCGCTTGGGAAAATCCACCGGGTGCTTCCGGCTACGACGTACAAGTCCTTCTGGGACCACGGCAAAACCCGTGAGGTCATTCCCGTTGAGGCAAAGCGACCGTACTGGGTCCCGGACGCCAGTGACGCCTTGTTCTTTGACCACGATTTTTACACGTGCGAGCACGACATTCCGTACCGTGAACGGGTTCTCGCGGACCGATGCGCGACCAATGATGATTGGTTGCTGGACACGAAGGGCAAACCTGCCACGTTGTCCGTGCTTACGTACGACATTGAAACCACCCAGTACGCGGAAGGGAAGAAGAACATCCCCATCGACATGCTGGGGTACAGCGATTTTGACGTGAAATTCCAGTCCAGCAAGGACTTGGACACGGAAGCGTTTGACTTCAAGTTCCTGGATTTGCCAAACGACTGGGCGGAACGGGACATCGTGCAGGAAATGGCCCACAACGTGGACGAAGAAATCGACATGCTCGACAGGTTCACCCGAAAAGTGGTCCAGCATGACATCGTCGCCGGGCACAACATCCTTGGCTTCGACAACCTGCAAATCCATGACCGCCTCAAGACCTTCCTAAAGACCGACGAACGCGAGCAGAACCTGTCCGCAGACCAACGCGCCTGGTTTGATGAATTCACGAACGTGTACAGTCGCCGCGACCGCAGTTTCCACTTCGGCACCAGCAGTGACATCGCCGTGTGGTACCCAATGACGTTGGACACGTTCCACGCCGCACGGAAATTCTACTTCTTCCACGACGACTTCACGTTGAAGGGGCTGGCGCCGTGGCTCGGCATCAACGTGGAGGGCCGCCAGTACATGGACTTCCATGACATGAAGCTGGATGCCACCACGCAGAAGTACAACGAACACGACGTTCGCGAACAACTGGGCATCACCCAATCCCTCATCGCCCAAGCGCTGCCGCTGTCCTTTACGGTCAATTTGCCCATGGATGAATTGTTGACCGGCGGCAACACGAAAATGTGGGACCACATGGCCCTTCTTCGTGCCCGGCGGGAACAGAAAATCATGCCCGCCACGTGCCGGGCACTGCAAGTGTGTCGTTCCGTGCAACGGGCCTTGCCGGGGAACATGTTCCCGAAGCGGGAAGAAGTGGCGGAAGCCGCGAGTCGCATCCTTTCGGACGAACGCAACAGTGGCTACAACAAGGAATTCGTGCGCGTTGCAAAACAAGGCCCTGAGATGCCGTTCTGGGTGGAGCACCCACGCGTCATGGCAAACCCCAACCCGCAAGGTGATCAAACC
>JBMZMP010000027.1:0-12752 GCA_049619235.1 Thermoplasmatota archaeon | reverse complement strand
GACCATGGTGGAGTTCATGCCAGGACCTCCAATTGGAGGGCGTTGGCCAATTGTTCACGGTGCCAATCCGTGTGCACTGGGGTGCTGCCCCAGAGCATGCAGTCGGCGAGTTCCGGAAGGTCCCGCTTCAGAGGCAAGCCCCCGTGGACGTCGGCTGCGAGCAATTGCTCGTGTAGGCCATCCGGTGCCCGCGTGACCACTTCGTTGTAGCTTGGCCCAGTGAATCGCTTTTCGAGTCCAGCCGCAGTGAGCACGTTTTCCAGTTCGGCGCCGGCCTTCAGGTTCTGGAGACCCATGGTGCGGAGGCCGGTGCGGCCAAGGAGCGTGAGATGGATGGCAGCTTGCACGCTCAGGAGCGCTTCGTTGCTGCAAATGTTGCTGGTGGCCTTGGCGCGCCGAATGTGTTGTTCCCGGGCTTGCAGGGTCATGACGTAGCCGCGCTTGCCGTCCGCATCCGTGGTTGCGCCAATGAGGCGACCAGGCATTTTTCGAACCAGTTTCTCCGTGGTGGCAAACAAGCCAAGCAACGGTCCACCAACAGCGGGGGCACCTCCGAAGCAGGAGGCTTCGCCAACGACAATGTCTGCGCCGAGTTTGCCGGGGGGCGTTGCGATGCCCATGGTGGTGGGGTCGATGCCCATCACGAACAAGGCGCCCGCTTCGTGGGCGATGTCACGAATGGTTTCCAATTCGGTTTCAAAGATGCCGAAGTAGTTGGGGTTCTCCACGTACACGCCACACACGTCGTCGCCAACGGCGGCTTTGAGGGAATCCACGTCCGCTTGTCCTGTGACGTCGTCGTAGCCGTAGTCTGCAATGGTCATGCCGGCGCCGCGCGTGTAGTTTTCGAGGATGCTGCGCTTTTGCCAGCTGAGGTTCTTTGGCACAAGGAACCGGTTGCGGTTGCGGGTTGCGCGGGCGCACATGAGGCCTGCTTCGCCGAGGGCGGTGAGGCCGTCGTACATGGAGGAGTTGACCACTTCCATTTGCGTGATGTCCGCCATCAAGGATTGGTATTCGAAGAGTGCCTGCAGGAGCCCTTGGCTCACTTCGGGTTGGTACGGCGTGTATGCGTTGATGAGTTCCTGCCGGTGGGCCACCGCTTTGACGGAGGCGGGGACCAATTGGGGTTTGAGGCCGCCGCCGAGGAAAATGCACATGGAATCATAGGTGCGGTTCTTTGCAAGCAAACGGCGCAGGCGGCTCACGAGCGTCCGCTCTGGTTCCGCCACGGGGAGGTTCAAGCCGTCGATTCGCAGGTCGGCGGGGATGTCTTGGAACAACTCTTGCACGTCGGTCATGCCCATGGTGGCGAGCATTTCTTCGGCGCGTGCGTGGTTGGGAATCAGGTGCACGTTGCGGCGACGAAAAACCCCTTCAAAAACCGGTGCCCCTTACTTCCGTTCCAGCTTGGCTCCATCCACGGCGCAGTACCGCTCTGCGGGGTGCATGGTTTCGCGGCCGCATTCGGGGCAGACGCGCACGTGGTTGACGAAGAAGGGGATGGTGAGGAAGGGCAGGAAAAGGAACAAGAACAGGCCTTTCAGCCAGAGGCTCAGGAGGATGGACGCGGCGGCGCCGAGTCCTGCGATGAGCCAGGCTGTGCGCTTGTTCATTCTTCGGTGAATGCTTTGTAACCGGCTGCGTCGAGCAGGTCACCCACTTGGTCCGCGTCGCTGATTCGGATTTTGACGATCCAACCGGCGCCGTATGGGTCGGTGTTGAGGGTTTCTGGTTCGTCTTCGAGGGCTTCGTTCACTTCCGTGACTTCACCGGCGAGCGGGAGGTACAGGTCGCTGACGCTCTTGACCGATTCCACGACGCCGAATTCCCCTTCTTGGTCGAAGGCATCTCCGACGTCCGGGAGCTCCACGTACACGATGTCGTTGAGGGCGCTTTGGGCGTGATCCGTGATGCCGATGGTGGCGATGTCGCCGTCGATGCGGATCCATTCGTGGCTCTTGCTGTAGTGCAGGTCCTGAGGGATGTCAGACACAACCGAGCGACCCAGGCGGTGCTTATAGAAATCGCCCCCGACCGCGAGTCCTGTGCCTCGCATCGGCCCGCGTTGCAGCCAATCCACCCGAGGTTGGTCCGAAACGGGTATATGCAAGACCCGAGTCGGCCGCTTCGTCCCTTATGGGAAGCGTCATCCGGACGTAGCTTAATTAGGCAGAGCGGTGGACTGTAGATCCGCAGGTTGCTGGTTCGATTCCGGCCGTCCGGACCTTTTTCTCATTTTCTTCATGGTTCCTTTGCGCGCAGGTGATGCGCTGCTGGGCCCCTTCTGGACTCCACTTGTCTCGCAGGGGTGGAAATCCGAGCCACCTTGGCTACACCCCCTCCTGTAGGCCACCGCCACGAACCCCCATTGCCACTGGAACCTGAACATGTTCATGTTCAATCCCCACATGTGCAGTCAAAATCGTGGTTTCGCCCCTCCTGTTGGCCTCCTGAAGGAATCCGGCAGGGCTAAGAACCCCCCAAAGCGATGCAGTGGTTGAGGATGCACCTCATGGGATACGAACACACTACCGACAAAGGCACGTACGTTCTGCACGGACGCGAAACCGAACTCAAGGGCGGCCGCATGCAAACGATCTACTTCTTCTCCAAGAAGGGCAACACCCCCAAGAGCGGAAGTCCATGCGACATGCCCAACGGAAAGGAAGTTGGCATCAACAGCCGCACCGGCTTGCCCTTCCTGAAGAACGCCTGATTTCCCAATCAGGATCCTTTTCCCCTTTTTCGTCCATTTTCAACCAACCATCTTTTCTCGATTGTTTTCACAATCCAATCACCGAATCCCAAACGGCTCACGAGCAGCAATTGGTGACGAAGGCAAACCCGTGGTTCGTCGGCAAAGGCCGAGAGTCGAGCCAAACCGTTCAAGTGCGATGACGGAAATTGGCCACCATGAGCGACAATCGTTCCGCAGACTTCACGGCCATCTTCTTTGGCGCAGTGTTCCTTGGCGCATGGATTTACTTCCTGCTGTTCCAACACTCCGAAATCCCCATCAATGAAACCAAGTGGCTCTTCTGGGGATTCATTGGCATCCTCCTAAGCGCAGCCATCTACGCAGGCATGGTGGCAAACGACGTGGTCCGCATCATCGTCATCGTGCTCATCGGCATCAGCAGCGCCATTTTGTTCCTGGCACTGATTTTGCAACAAAGCGGCGAAATCATTGCCACGTTCGTGACCATGCTCGGCGGCGGCCTCATCGTGTACGTGCTGCCACGCCCCGCACCTCGCGAATGGAAGCAAATCGAATAGGCTACCAGAACGGCGTCTGGTTGCCGCGCACGGCGCTGATGGCTCCTTTTACGTCATCGGAGCCGTAGACGAAGCTTCCCGCCACCGCGCAGGTTGCGCCCGCGTTTTCGCAGAGGCGCGCCGTTTCTCCATTTACCCCTCCATCCACTTGAATCTCCAAGGGCGTTTCCCGCTCCAATTGGTTCGCCATTTTGTGGATGCGTTTGATCTTCGGGAGCACTTCGTGGATGAACGATTGGCCCCCCCATCCAGGGTTGACCGTCATGCAGAGCACCAAGTCCAAGTCGTCAATGACATACCGGAGTGCCTCTTCTGAGGTGGCCGGGTTCAACGCCACGCCAGCCTTGACCCCCAGATCTTTCAGTTGTTGCACGTTGCGGTGCAGGTTGGGGCAAGCTTCTGCGTGCACCGTGATGCCGTCCGCGCCCGCCGCCGCAAATTGCTCCACGTGCTTCTCGGGTTCCTCAATCATCAAGTGGCAGTCAATGAATTTCTCCGTGTGCGGCCGGATGGCCTTCGTGATCATGGGGCCGATGGTGATGTTTGGAACAAATCGGCCGTCCATGACGTCCACGTGGATCCAGTCCGCCCCCGCGTCGTCCACTTTGCGGACGTCTGCTTCAAGGTTCGCGAAGTCAGCGGACAAAATGCTTGGTGCCACTTTCAGCATGGTTATGCTTCGCCAGCCAGAGGCCCCACTTAAAGGGGCTACAGGACCTTCCAGTCGCAGGCTTTGCAGCGTTCGCTGCTGGTGGGCTCGCCACACTTTGGGCACGCCTGCACGGGGATGACCCCGAGGTCTTCCATGAGGAGCGGCTTGACGCGGTCGTGGAACCGCAGCAGGCTGTGGCGGGTGCCAGGGGTTCGGCCTTCCAGTTCCAACAGCATGTCCCGGAGCATGAACCGTTGCGCCCGCGCCGCGTAGGGACATTCCGCTTCGTGGTGCAGGGGCAGGTCGTTGAGGATTGCGTACAGGAGCACCTCTTTTTCGGGGATGGTTCGGAAGGGAATCATGCGTGGCACGAGGCCTTCCACCCGTTGGTTCACGTTGTGGGGTGCCAAGCGGGCCAATCGGTCCGTGTCCCCCTTGAGGACGTTCATGAGAATGGTTTGCGCGGTGTCGTCGAGGTTGTGCCCGGTGGCAATCGCGGCGCATCCGAGGTCGCGGGCGACTTGGTTCATGCCCATGCGGCGGAACACGCCGCAAGGCCCGCAGGGGGCTCGCCCGTCTGCTTTCTCGGAGTACTCGTCAATGGTATAGCCACCCAGTTCTTTCACCGAGACCACGTGCCAGGGGACGTTGAGTTGGTCTGTGAGTTCTTTGCAGATGTCCAAGGCACTGTCTCGGTAGCCATCGATGCCTTCGTCCACGCTGACGGCCACCAGGTCCACGTCAGGACGATTGGCAGTCAACTTGTGCAGGAAATGGAGGGCACTGACGCTGTCTTTGCCGCCGCTAAGGGCCACCGCGATGGTGCCTTTTGGTAGGCGACCCTGGTCGTGCACGGCTTGCTTGGCGCGTTTCTCGAAGAACCGCAGGAAATGGGCTTTGCACAGATGCGCTCCGCTGTAACGCAGGAACGTCACGGCGAGTTCGGCGCATTTGCTGCAACTTGGCACAGGCCGGCCCATGGTGGGTCGTCAAAAAGGGTTGGGGAGGAAATGTGGGAACGGAAGGAGAAGGAAGGGAAGAAGAAAAGGAAGAAAGAAAGGAAGAAAGAAAGGAAGAGAATAGGCGTCGATTGGCGCGGTTACAACAAGCCGGCCTTTTGCAAGGTCAGCAAGTCTTCCGTGCTCAACTTGGAGCCGGACTTGAAGCGTTCGTACACTTCTTCCGCAGCTGCTTCCACGCGCTTGGTTTCCCCTGCGCTGGTGCGGCCGCTGCTGTTTCCGCCACCCATGCCGTCTTCGATTTCGTGGATTTGGTTCACGTACTCGATGTAGGCCTTGTGGATTTTGTCCGCTTCCATCTTGGCGACGACGAACTTTTCTTGCAGCTTGTCGGCCGTCTTGCGGAGCTTGTCGGACTCCTTGTAGAGCTTGATCATGGCGTCGTGTTCCGCTTGGGCACGTTCTGCCAATTCGCCAACCTTGGTGTGGGTTTTCTCGGCCTTTTCCTTGAGGGCGTCGGCTTGGTCGATGGCGGCTTTGAGTTCAGGGTCCGCCTTGAGGGCCTTGTCCTTGGCGCGGATGAGGCGGCCAATTTCTTGCAGGCGTTCAATGATGGCGCGTTCCTTTGCAGGCTTGAGGACGCTCGTCATTTGTTGGTATTCCAAGGCACGGGCTTCCTTCTTCAGTTTGGGAACGTTGACGTCATCGGATGCGTCGGGCATGCGCTCGCGGCGAAGGGTTTCGGCCTTCTTGGCGGCTTCGTCAGCGATGGTGTTGGCCTCGTCGCGCACGTCCTTTTGGCGGCGCACCGCTTCGTTTTGTTCGTCACGGCGTTTCTTGTGTTCGTTGGCTTGGTTCACCAGTTCGCGGACCTTGCCGTTGTACACGTCGCGCTCTTCTGCGTGGGCACGGGCTTCGTCGTTGAGACGGTCGCGTTCTGTCCTGAGTTGGTTCGCTTTTTTCTGGAGCTCATCCTTCTGCTGAAGGGGGCTCATCTCCTCGTTTGACATGATGGTCACCAATATGTTTCTCGCCGACACGGGTTCCCTATATATGCGGTACGGAGGAGGCCGTCCCGGTTTTTGGAGGAAAAAGCAGGAAATGGCGCAACTTTTGTGCCAGAAAGCACTTTTAGGGAATGAAAGTGGCCGAACGCATGCGTTTGCTTACAATTGCCATCTTCGCTTTGCTGATGTTTCCAGCAACAACTGCGTTTCTGACGGATACCCCCATCAATGCGGAATCAGATGATGTATTGATTGCAACTGAATCCCCGGCGGTTCCAGAATCCGCCCTGGCACCCCACGATGTGGCCACCACGCCGGCCGCTTCTGTCGCCGCGGATGAATCCGGACACGCCGTTGCGATGGATGAAAACAAGGCCCAGCCGCCCGTCGCGGACGCGCCTCCAACATACGCCACCCCCCAAGAGCAATTGGCGGCATTCCTGGACGAAATTGACGCCGATTTCCCAAGCAAGTCCATGCTGCGCCTGATGGCCCAACCCAACGGCACAAATGGCACGGTGCTGAACGAAACGGGAACCCACAGTCACAAGCACGAGGGCGTCGGTGGCGATGGCATCTACAGCGTCTGGGCTGCCACGTTCTACGGGGAAACCCGCATCATGGCTCCTGCAGACGTGGACGGCGACGGTTTGGAGGACGTGCTCCTTGGAACCAACGTGGGCCTCACCGCCGTGAGCTCGACGGGGACCATTTTGTGGCACTACCCACTCGGCAACGAAGTTCGAACCCTCGAATACGACGCCGACTCCAATCAAATCCTGTACGCCACGCTCTGGCAAGCCCAACTGGGCGAAGTGGGCCTTCTCGACGCAGCAACCGGTGAACCCGTGGTCAAAATCACGGACACGGCGCACTTCGTCAGCGCGGCACTACACGACGACGGCTTCCTCGTTGCCACCGTGGATGGCTTCGTGGTCAAGTACGACGACTTTGGTGACGAAATCTGGCGCTACGACACCCGCCTCATCCCCGACACCGTCGCCGTGGTGGCGTTCCATGTCAACCTCGGCACCTACCACGCGGAGGCGGCAGACTTTGACGGCGATGGCATCCGCGACATGGCCGTGGCCACCCTGAACTACCGAAGCGCCGGCCTGCTGGCTGGAACCTTCGAAGCATACACGCAAATCCACGCGGTCAACGGAGCCACCGGAAACCTGCTATGGATCACCATGGAAAACGCGGACCCAGTCATTGGATTCTCCGCGAACGTGATCACAGACATGACCGCAGTGGACACCCGCGGCGACGGCTCCATGGACCTGGCCTACGGTTCCTTCACGTACCGATTCTACTACGTGCCATTCGCCGTTTCCCAGATCACATACGAATCCTCCCTCCGTGCCATTGACGGCAGCAGCGACCGAGCACCTGTGTTGCTTGGAAGCCGCACGCTCATGACCCCAGTCTTGCCCCTCGAAATGTACGGGGACATCGAAGCGGTGGACGCAAATGGCGACGGCCAACAAGAAGTGGCCGTGCTTCGCTTCGACCTAGCCTCCGCGCTCCTCAACGGCGAAGGCCCGCGCATGGAATCGTACAGCTTCATCCCGCATGCCCCCGGACAAGCCGCTAGCATGGTCCTTTCCGACGTTGTCTTCCTCAATGGAGACGCACCAACGTTGAGCACGTACGAAGGAAACGGCATTGAAGTGTTCCTTGGCAGCACCGTGGACACCTCCGGAGTCGCCATCCCAAGCACCCTCGCAGGCGAATCCGTCCTGCAATTCAACGCGCCGCCCCTCCTCGCCACCCTCGTCAATGGCGAAGTGGTGGTTGCCACCAAGGGCGAACTTGTTCTCCCAGGCGCAGTGACCCCCCTTCGCGGCTTGCCCACGAGCATCGTGGCAGGCCACTTCGACGGCGACGTCACCCCAGACTTCTTCGTCCACTCCACGGACGGCCACGTGTACGCATTGGACGGGCTGAACGGCCAAGTCATCAGCTCCATCCGCGTCGGCACGGGCTCCATCGTCGCCGTGGAAGACGTCAACTTCGACGGCCGCGACGACCTGATCATGACATTGGAAGTGGGCTTCGACGATCAATTGCGCGCCCAAGACGCCACGGGCAAAACGCTCTGGTCCGTGGAATACAACCAATTCAGTATCGCCTTCGGAAACATCCCGATGTTCGACGGCAACGGCGACGGCGTCACCGACTACCTGATTGCCATGAACGGATTCTCCGATGGTACCCGGGCGATCAATGGCCGGGACGGATCCACGCTTTGGTCGAAGGAATACCGACAAGAATCCAGTCTTTACCCATTCTTCCGCGACGCAAGCGCCATTGGCTCCGGCGCCCAAGATCTCTTGACCCTTTCCTACAAGGGGTACGCGCGCATCGACGGCAAGACCGGAAACCTTGACTGGGACATCCAAGACGAGGACTACATTTACACTGGCTGCATTGGCGAAATCGCAACCGGCTCCGGAACCGCGCCCTACGTGTTGTACGATTCCTTCGACGGCGTACAAAGCAAGGCACGGATTGGGAACACCTGGAAGAACGTCGATCTGTTCGACGCCGCAGGGCTCAGCAGTTGCCAAGTGACCTCCATGGGCGACGAAACTTTGGTGTCCGCCCGGTACTACACGGAAGATTTCAACTCCCGCGCCGGATTTGCACGAGTCAACAGCAACGGAACCGTCTGGAACCAATGGGGCGGCGTTGCAGAATACAACCAATTGGAAGTGTTCGGCATCGATGCCAACGCCAACACCGTGTACATGGCCTGGGAAGACCACGTGCGCGCCATGGACTGGAGCACCGGCGACGTAGTTGCAGACTTCACCTTCAACGGGCCATTCGTCCGCTCCGGCGACCTGACCAACCTGGACGGCTTCGGTGCCATGGAAGTGGCCGCGCTTGCAAGCAACGGCATCCTCTGGATTCTCTCCGAAGACGACGACGTGCACAAAACCCTCGCCAACCGAGCCCAAGACGAAGGCAAGCCGGTCCTGACCAACCCCGAAGGCATCCCCGTCAACGAAGTGGACGAGGAAACCCCCTTCCTCGCGGCACCGTTTGTCCTGCTCGGACTCCTGTGGCTGGCCCGCCGAAGGTAGACCCCAGCGACAACCCTTTTCCATTCCCCCTGAACATGCGACCGCATGAAGCAATTCTTCGTGGCCATTCTCATGGCCAGCATTGCCCTCTCCGGGTGCCTTGACGGCTCCGGCGACGACGAACCCAACAACGGCACCGGCAACGTCAACGACGGCGCCCACGACGTGTTCGAACTCCTGTCCCAACCCTACAACACAAGCCTCGGCTGGAGCCAAGTGCTCGAAGCAGGCCCATACGACATCCTGCCTTCCCAATCCATCAACATCAACGTGGACTTGAGCGCCCTCGAACTGGGTGCAGCCATTGACCCGTTGAACCCCCCACGCGTCCACATGGGCATCTTCATGCCCGACGTGCCAGAAGGCACCGTGGTCCCCGTCATCGCAGACATCGGACCTTACTACGAAGACGGCGACGTTGCCGCGGACGCCCGCGACAGTGGTCGCCTCGGTGAATTCCTCATCAGCAACTTCGTGCCCCACGGCTACGCCGTGGCACAAGTGAGTGTCTTCGGCTCCGGCCAAAGCAACCACTGCTTCGACATGATGGGCGACGCTGAACAAGCCGGTGTCCACGCCGCCGTGGAGTACCTCGGCAGCCAAGCCTGGAGCAACGGCAACGTTGGCCTCATCGGCCGCAGCTACGACGGCAGCACCCCCTGGCAAGCCGCCGCAATGGGCAGCGAACACCTCGCCACCATCGTCCCGATCAGTGGCCTCACCGGCATCCCTGAACTCATGTTCAACAACGGTGCCGCTGAACTCCGAACCCTCCTGTTCCACAACGTGGTGTACGGACAATTCGCCGTGGACGGCGACGCCGAAGACGTGCAAAACGCCTGCCCAGACTACCTCACCGCCACCGCAACGCAAACCGCAAGCGTGGTCGTGGACGGCTTCACCGGCCCCACCCCGTACTTTGCAGAACGCAGCTTCTTTGAACGCGCCAAGCAAAACTACGACGGCAGCGTGTACCTGATTCACGGCTTGCAAGACTGGAACGTGGACCCCCACGCCGCCATGCCATTTTACCAAGACATGCAAGACACCTGGGAAACCAAGGGCCTCTTTGGTCAATGGGACCACGCATACCCCGACCGCCCCGGCGACCACAGCGACTTGACCCCTGGCTTCGGCGCAGAAGCAGGCACCGCAACCGTTCGCTACGACTGGGCACAAGACCTGCTTCTCTGGTTCAACTACTACCTCAAGGAAGAAGGCCCCAAGCCGTTCCTGCAAAGCGAAATCCAAGACCACCTCGGCAACTGGCGCGTAGAAACGGACTACCCCAACTACGACAACGAACCCATGGCCCTTGAATTTGGAAGCGCCACCATCACGCCCCTCGGCGCCGGCACCGAATTCACGTTCTCTGCCATCGCAGAAGAAGACGTCATCATCAGTGGCATCCCACTCTTCAAGGCCTCCGTCACCGCGCTCGAACCACGCGGACAAATCTACGTCCACATGGAAAACGACGCAGGCACCCGCATCGGCACCGGGGTCATGGACATCCGCCTCGCAGACAGCGTCAACCCCAGCCCCGTGGTTCCAGGCGTTCCCTTCGACGTTGAACTCCGCATGGAAGCCATGGAAGCGTACATCCCAGCCGGTGAAGGATTCACGTTGACCGTCAGCGGCGAAGGCGGCGACTACCTCACCAGCACCGGCGCGTTGCCCCTCACGATCAACGGCGGCGAATTCGAATTCCACGCCCGCCCCGTGAGCCAAGGCAGCTTCTTCGCACCCGTCCCCTGGGCGCAAGAATAAGCTTCCCCGGACGCCTTTTCCCACCTTCTTCCACCCCTCTTTTGGCAGTGCCCTTCGATGCGAGCGAACGCTTCCACCCGTTTTGCGAGCAAAACCTAGGTTGGCCCGTTCCGAGAAACTTCAAAAGGAGCCACCTGTCGGGACCTTTGTTCATGTTGGAGAACGACACCGCCCGCAGCATCCTCCAAGCGTACCACGACAGTACCGAGGACCAAGGCGACGCGCCCACGCCCCTCATGATTCTCCATGGCCTACGGGAAGAAATCACCGTGCGGCCCCACATTGAACTCCCAAGCGCCTACCACATGGCGCACTACGTGGACGAATTCGTCAGCGAGAAAACCGTCGCCATCACCGTCTGCGGTCGCTTCTTCAAACAAATCGGTGAACGAGTCTTCCAAGGCACCATCCTGTACCACGTGGACCGCATCGGCAGCCACTTGATTCGCGGCATCGAAATGGAAACCGGGCAATTCTACGTCCTCGACGACAGCCCCTACTGGAACAAGTTCCCCTACGACTTCGACGAAGGCCCCATGCAACCGCAAGGCCCCATTGGATTCCACCCCGGCGACGACGAAGACCCCGCAGTCCGACTCGACGAAGACTGGGACGAGGACGACGAATGAGCCAGTTCCTGGTCCGCGCCGATGCCATCCACAAATCCTACGGCCCCGCGCACATCCTGCGGGACGCCAACTTCATCATCCACCCCGGCGACAAAGTGGCCCTCGTTGGGCCAAACGGTGCCGGGAAAACCACGCTGTTCAAACTCCTCAGCGGACAACTGAAGCCGGACCTCGGGGAATTTGAAACCAAGCCCGATCTGCGGGTCGCGTACCTGCCGCAAGTTCCGGACCTCCCAGACGACACACCCGTCGCGGAAATCCTCAGCGCCCCAAGCGCCATCGCGGAGAAACTGGAACAAGAAATCGCGCAACTGGAAGCGTGGATGGGCGAACCCGGCGCCTGGGACGAACCGGATGCGCAAGAGAAAATGGCGCGGTACACAGAGCTGCAAACCAAACTCGCCGAAGAGAAATCCAAGGGCCGCGCAACCAACAGCCCCCTCCTCAACGATCTCGGCGTCCCCGAGTCGGTCATGGAAGCCACGTTTGGGGAACTCAGCGGCGGCGAACGATCCAAAGTGCTCCTTGCGAAAGCGCTCTCCGCTGCCAAGGACACCGACCTCCTGCTCCTCGACGAACCCACGAACCACATGGACATCCAAACGGTGGAGTTCATCGAAAACTACCTCATGGACCTCAAGGCAGCCGTCGTCGTAGCCGCGCACGACCAATACCTCCTCGACAACGTGGCCACCCGCGTCTTCGAAGTGGACCACAAACAAGTGTTCCCCTACGAAGGCAACTACACCGCGTACAAGGGCCAACGGGAAGCCATCGCCCGCGCCATGGCGGCCAAGAAACGCCGCGACTTCAACGAAGTGAAACGACAACTGGCCATCATTGAGAAACTGAAGAGCCGCAACCGCTTCGATGCGCAAGTCAAGAGCCGCAAAACCCGCCTCGGCCAACAAGAAGAAGGCGACTACACCGCCCCAACGAAGCGGAAGGGATTCAAATTGTTCCTGGACGCCGACGGCGTGCCCCGGGAAGTGATGGAAGTGGAAGGCCTGAAGAAATCCTTCGAAGGCCGCACCCTGTTCGAAGGCGCCACGTTCGAAGTGGAAGGCGCAGACAAAATCGGCATCATCGGCCCCAACGGATGCGGAAAATCCACGCTCATCAAAACCCTCCTCAAGCAAATCGAACCGGACGAAGGCACCGTCAAGATTGGCAAAAACGCCCGCATCGGGTACTACGACCAACACCACGCCACCCTCGACCCGGAACGGGAACTTATCGACGAAATTCGCACCCTCCGCGACCCGCCACCCCCAGACGAGTGGACCCGCGGCTTGCTTGGACGATTCCAATTCAGCGGCGACGACGTCTTCAAGCGCGTCAAAGACCTCAGCGGCGGCGAACGG
>JBMZMP010000026.1:9880-13336 GCA_049619235.1 Thermoplasmatota archaeon | reverse complement strand
TGCGGAAGCACCACGTGCACGTACTCTACGGTGGCAACGAACCCAAGGGTGAGTCCAACCGTGGCAACCCATGCATTGGAAGCCAGAATGCCCCCTGCGAGGACGCCCGAGGCAGCGAGCACGCCCCAAAGCACCAGGTTGAGACGCCCATCATCGAAGGTTGCGTTTGCAAATCGGCGCAGCGCGTGCACGTGAAACAAACAAAGCAGCGGAACCAATCCACCGGCGACCATCAACGCGCCGTGGGCAAGGAACCATTGGCCGCCTTGCCAGAACCCCATGCCAAGGCAGAGGAAGCCCGCGATGAAGCCGAGGACCGGTTGCTTGATCATCAGTACTTTGGGTTGGTGGGGGCGTACTCTGGGGGTACGTTCTCAAGGGCTTTGACTTCCGGAACCCGTTCTTTGACGATTCGTTCGATGCCCGCGGTGAGCGTTACGGTGCTCATGGAGCAGCCGTGGCAGGCTCCGACCATTTGCACGCGGAGCAAGCCGGTGTCTTCGTTGAAGTCAATGAATTCACAGTCGCCGCCGTCAAATTGCAGGGCGGGACGGATTTCATCCAGCGCGGCTTCGATGCGTTCCTTGACGTCCATGGTGGTTCCGATAAGTGGAAATGGAAAAGGGTTGGGGAAGAGGACTAGCTCAGCATGGCCTGGGCTGCGCCCATGGCCGCGTCAATGAGGTGGGTTGGGTACAATCCAATGCCGAGCACTGCAAGCAAGCAGGTCAAGACCGCCAGTTTTACGCTGGTGGGGATGTGGAGGGTTTCCGTTTCCTCTTGGTTCTCCACGAACATGACGCGCATCAGGCGCACGTAGTACACCAAGGAGATGGCGCTGTTGACCACTGCGATGATGGCAAGCCAGATGAGCCATTCCTTGCCTTGTCCGATGCCCACTTCGATGGCGCCGCTGAACAAGATGAACTTGCTGACAAAGCCGCCGAAGGGCGGCAGGCCCGCCATGCTCAACACGAAGATGGTCATGGCAAAGGCGAGGAAGGGTGCCTTTCGGCCCAGTCCCTTGAAGCTGTCCACGGAGCCGTTGAGGCCGGCCGTGATGAGCGCGCCCAAGATGAGGAAGGCACCGAGCTTCATGGCTGCGTTGACAACCAAGTGCAGGATGCCGCCGCCGAGGGCGTACCAGCTTCCTGCCGCGAGAGCAATGAGGATGTAACCGGCTTGCGCGATGCTGCTGTATGCGAGCATGCGGGCGACGCTTTGTTGCTGGATGGCCACCAAGTTTCCGTAGAACATGCTGGCGGTCGCGATGAGTGCAACGATGAGTTCCCAGTCTGCCTTCATGCTTCCAAGGGATACGAGGAAGATTTGGAACAGGGCAACGAAACCCATGGCCTTGCTGGCTCCGGCGAGGAAACCAGCAATGGGCGCAGGGGCGCCGTCGTACACATCGGGAGCCCAGGCGTGGAATGGCACGCTGCTGATCTTGAAGCCAAGGCCCGCGAGGAGCATCACCACGGGCACGAGGACCATGGTGGAGTTTGCCAGTTCAGCTCCGATGCCGTCCAGCATGGTGGTGCCGGTCATGACGTAGAGGAGGCTGATGGCAAACAGCGTCAGTGCGCCGCTGATGGCGCCGACGATGAAGTACTTCATGCCGGCTTCTGCGCCGCGTCCGTCGCGCTTGAATCCAGCCATTAGGTAGCTGCTCATGGAGGCGATTTCGATGCCGATGAACATGGTCACCAGTTCCCGGCTGCTTGCGACAATCATCATGCCGAGCGTTGCGAACATCAGGAGGCTGTAGAATTCTCCGAGGTCCTTCTCGGCTTCCTTGATGGGGCGACCCATTCCGATGACTGTGACGAATGCCACGCCGAGGAAGAGGGCCTTCAAGAGTTGGCTTGCTTCCGTGATGAAGTACGCGTCCTTGACGTTGAGGCCGATGTATTCGAGCGTGAACTTGATGCCGGTGCCGGGGATGCTCCAATTGGCTTCGAACAGGCTTCCAAGGGTGATCAGGAATGCGCCGCCGAGACCGATGAGGGTGAATTGGCGCATGCCTTTGCGGTCCGTGTCCCACAGCGCCACGAGAGGCGAGAGGAGAGCGAACAGCAGCACCACGAGTTCGGGGGTCAGGCTTTGCCAGCTCAAGTCGATGGTGAAGATGTCAGAGAATGCCATGTTAGTTGCCTCCCATGAGGGCCAAGACCCCTGCGGTCCATTCGTTCATTTGGTTGAGGAGGAGTGCCGGTAGCACACCGAACAGGATGGCGAGTAGCACCATCATGACCATGGGCCAGCGTTCGTCGTCGGTGACGTCGTGTACGTGGTCCGCTGCGACGGCGCCTTTGATGGGGCCGTACAGTGCGCGTTGGATGGCCCAGAGGTAGTATCCGGCCGTTAGGAGGACGCTCCAGATGGGGAGCCAGATCCAGTGTCCGAATGCTTCGTAGATGGCGGCGAACATGTTGAATTCCGCGATGAAGCCCATCATGCCCGGCAAGCCGAGGCTGCCGAGGAACAAGACAACTGTGAGTCCGGCGAGGCGGGGTGCCTTTTGGGCGAGGCCGCCAAGTTCACTGATTTTGCGGGTTCCGGTCGCGTGTTGGATGCTTCCGGCGGCCATGAACATGCCTGCACTGATGACACCGTGGGCCACGTTCATGTATGCGGCGCCGGCCCAGCCGAGTTCGTTGAACGTGGCGAGGCTGATGGTGATCATGCCCATGTGGCTGACGCTGGAGTAGGCAATCATGCTCTTCAGGTCGTCTTGGGCAAGGCAGAGGAATGCGCCGTAGAGGACGCTGATGGTTCCGATGGCGAAGAAGAACCATTGGAAGTCCATGGCCACTTCGGGGAACATTGGGAATGCGATGCGCATCAATCCATAGCTTCCCATTTTCAGAAGCACCCCTGCGAGCATCACGGAGCCCGCGGTGGGGGCTTGCACGTGTGCATCTGGGAGCCAGGTGTGGACGGGGACGCTTGGCAGTTTCACGAGGAAACCGATGGCCAAGAGCACGAATGCGAAGATGCTGAATCCGTGCAGGAACCCGACGGTGCTTCCCGCCTCCACCAAGGTGGGGATGTGGAAGGTGCCGAGCCCAGTGCCGAAGTACACCGCCATGAAGGCGACGAGCATCAGGAGACTTGCGGTTCCCGTGTAGATGAAGAACTTGTAACTGGCGTACTTCCGGTTGGGTCCGCCCCAGATGGCGATGAGGAAGTACATGGGGATCAGCACGAATTCCCAGAAGATGTAGAACAGGAACAAATCCAGGGCCGTAAACACTCCAATCACGGTCGCGTTGAGCAGGACCAGGAGACTGAAGAAGAGGCCAGTGCGGTGCTTTTCGTTCCAGCTGTACAGAATCACCAATGGCGTAAGGAGCGCCGTGAGCCACGCGAGGCTGGCGCTGAGGCCGTCCACTCCGAAGCTGAGGCTCATTCCGAGGGCGGGAATCCATTCCCAATCCGTGGTGAAACTGTAAC
>JBMZMP010000026.1:2454-9870 GCA_049619235.1 Thermoplasmatota archaeon | reverse complement strand
GTTGAAGCCAACGTCGAGGAACATCCAGGTGGTGGCGGCCAGTGCAGGCAAGCTCGTGATGAGTGCCCACATGCGGGCGTTCTCACCAGCGCGGCTGGTGAGGAAGGCACCCAGGAGGGTGATCAAAATGGTGATTGGAATCAGTCCTTCAAACATTTAGAGTACCCCCAGTAGGATGGCGAGAGCCAAGAGCACGATGGCCCCGACTGCGATGCTTGTGGTGTACGTGGCCACGTTGCCGTTTTGCCAGCGGCGCGCTTGTTGACCGGATTTGTCGGCCATGTTGGCGATGCCGTTGACGGCGCCGTCGATGCCTTTCTTGTCGAACAGGTTGCTGAGTTTTGCAACCCCCACTGCAAGGATGTTCCCGAGTGGCTCGTAGATGGCTTGCGTGACGTAGTACCGGTTGTAGATGAGTCCCCGGAGGCCAGTGGTTGGTTCTTCCGATTCCTTGGCAGGCAAGCCACCGCGGTAACGGAGCCAAGCGATGAAGATGCCCGTGGCCCCAATGGCGAGACTGAGGTAGGTCAATGGGTTGCCCAAGATTTCACTGAGGATTTCACTGGGTTCCACGTGGTGCGCGGCGCCAAGTTCAGCCGTGTACGGGTAGGTGATGACCGATTCGAAGCCGCCGCCGAGACCCGTCACCAGCCATAGACCGCTGATGGCGGCAAAGACCGCGAGAATCATGAGCGGAATGGTCATGACTTTGGGGCTTTCGTGCGCGTGTTCGGCGTGTTCCGTGCGTGGCTTGTGGCCGAAGGTCAGGAACATCATGCGGAATATGTAGAATGCCGTCATGAGCGCGGTCAACAGGCCCATAATCCAAAGAATGGTGAATGTGCCACTGTAGCTGCCGGCCTTGAAGGCGGTGGCGAGCACTTCGTCCTTGCTCCAGAAGCCGCTGAGGGGAATCATGCCGGCAATGCTGAGGCTGCCCACGAGCATCGTGAAGTGGGTGATTGGCATCTTCTTTCGAAGGCCGCCCATTTCCCGCATGTCTTGGTGGTGGTGCATGCCCATGATGACGCTGGCGCTGCCCAAGAAGAGGAGCGCTTTGAAGAACGCGTGGTTCATCAAGTGCAGCATCGCAGCGGTGAAGCCGACGCCGTTGTGGGTTTCAATGTACACAACACCCCCTGCGCCAAGCGCCAGGAACATGTAGCCGAGTTGGCTGAGCGTGGAGAACGCGAGGACGCGTTTGATGTCCAAGGCAACCAGGGCCATGCTTGCGGTGTAGAGCGCAGTGATGCCTCCAATGATGCCGATGACCAGGAAGGTGTCCGGGTTCTCGAGGAGGATGGGGAAGCTGCGTGCAACGAGGTACACACCGGCTTTCACCATGGTGGCTGCGTGAATCAACGCGGAGACCGTGGTGGGGCCTTCCATTGCGTCAGGCAACCAAAGGTCGAGGGGGAATTGCGCGGATTTTCCAACGGCCCCGCCGAAGATCAAGAGACCTGCTGCCAGGAGGCTGCCGGTGTGGTCTGCCAAGTGGGGGTCGTTGAAGATTTCCCGGTAGCTGAGCGTCTTGAAGGTGATCAGCAACACGAACAATCCAACCATGAGGAGGATGTCGCCGAGGCGAGTCACCAGGAACGCCTTCTTGCTGGCGATGGCGGCTGATTCCTTGTGGAACCAGTAGCCAATCAAGAGGTAGCTGCAAAGCCCCATGATTTCCCAGAAGATGAACATCATGAGGTAGTTGTCCATGAGGACTGTGCCGAGCATGCCGCCGATGAACAACGCCTTGACGGCGTAGTAGCGGCGCAGTTTCTCGTCCGGTTCGTCGCTCATGTACTTGGTGCTGAAGATGACAATCAGCAAAGCAAGGAAGCTCACGAGGGTGGCCATCCAGATGCTGAGGTTGTCCATCAACACGCCAACGGTGAACGTGTATTCGCCAATGGTGAACCAGTCAACGGTCCAACCGGCGGGGTCGGCGTGATCGAGCATGCCGAGGAACCATTTGAGGCTCAGGCCGAGGCTGCCAAGCACGGCGAGGATGGGAATCATGGCTCCGCCGCGCCACATTTTCTTTCCGAAGAAGAAGACAAGGGCGCTGGCGATGATGGGGAGGCCGATGATGAGGAGCGCGGTCCATGCGTCGGCTCCGTGCAGTTGTTCGAAGTGGAATTCGCTTCCGTGTGTTGTTTCAGCCATGATTTACCACCTCAGTTGCGTCGATTGTGTGACGTTGACGCTGCGGACGTGTCGGTACGCGTGGATCAAAATGGCAAGCCCGACTGCTGCTTCGGCTGCGGCGAGCGCCACGACGAAGAGCGTGAAGACGAGGCCATCTGCGGAGTTGTAGTGGTTTGCTGCGGCCACGAAGTTGATGTTCGCGGCGTTGAGGAGCAATTCCACGCTCATGAGGATGCGGAGTGCATTGCGTTGCGTGAGGACCCCGAAGAGACCGATGCAGAACAAGCCGGCGGCGATGACGAGGTATTCAATCATGGTTTGTCCTCCATGTTGCGGTCCACGTCACTGACGAGTTGGCTCGCCGAGAGGTCCTTGGTGGTGGAGTAGTTTTCCGAGTCCATGCGGCCGCCGAGGGGCTTGGCGATGACCATGGCCCCAATCATGACGGCTGTAAGGAGAATGCCGAGTGCTTCGAAACCGACGACGTGAGTGTCGAAGATGCCGTTGGCGAGTTCTTCCATGGATTCGTTGCCGCCTTGGGCAGTGCCGAAGTCAGCGTCGCTGTAAGCGTACCACATCAAGCCAAACATGCCGATGACGGCGAGGCCTGCGAGGGCTTTGCCTTGCCAGTTCATGCTTCCACCTCTTCCTCGTCGCCGGCCACAAACATGACGGCGAACACGAGGAGGGTGAGAATGCCACCCACGTAAACCATGATTTGGATGAGGCCGATGAAGGGGTTGCCCATGCTGATGAACAAGCCACCGATGCCCATGAGGGCAACGCCGAGGCCAAGGGCCGCGTGGAAAGTGCGGCTGGTTAGGACGCTCCAAAGGGCGCCTGCGAAGATGACAGCTGCCAGGATGCCGAAGGCAACCCATTCAGGCGGGGTCATTTGTATGGCCCCCGTCCAAGAGCCGCTTCATTTTGACTGAGGCGGTCTGGCTTGTAGTCGAAGTCTCGCACGTAGGCGCCGGTTTCGTATTCTTTGCCCATGCGGATGCTGTCCGTGGGGCATGCTTCTTCGCAGAGGCTGCAGTACATGCATTTGCTGATTTCCACTGCGGGGAATTTTTGGCGCTTGTTTTGCGGCGTGTCGAAGCCTGGGTCGTAGTCCACCATGTAGCAACTGCCATTGGGGCAGGCTTGGCTACACAGGGTGCAGCCGATGCAGGTTTCCAGCTTGAGGTAGATGCGGCCGCGGAATCGGTCCGAGACAGGCGTCTTTTCCTCTGGGTATTGGATCGTCGCGGGTTTCTTGAAGAAGTTCCCGAGGGTGACGCTCATTCCTTGTACGGTGTTCTTGAGTGGGACCTTCATTTAGAGGACCTCCAGTTTGACCAGGGTGGCCGTCAGGATGAAGTTGAAGAGGCTCACGGGGAGCATGACCTTCCATGCCACGCCGAGGTAGGTATCCACGCGGACCCGGGGCAGGCTGCTCCAGACCCAGAAGACGATGAAGCACATGAACAGGCTCTTGGCGAAGAACCACAGGAATCCGGGGATGAATCCGAGTCCGGGGAGTGCTTGCCAGCCGCCGAGGTACAACATGGTCATGAGGGCGCTGATGAAGAAGACGTTGCTGAACAGAACCACGAAGAACATGCCGAAGCGCATGCCACTGAATTCCGTGGTGAACCCGGCCACCAGTTCCGACTCGGATTCGGCCAAGTCGGTGGGGGCAAGACCTGCTTTTGCGAGGGCTGCGATGAAGAAGATGCCAAAGCCAATGATTTGGGGGACGATGTTCCAGAGTCCCTCTTGGCTCATGACGATGTCTTGGGTGTTGGTGCTTCCCGTCATCAACACGACGCTGGCGAGAGCGAACGTCATGGGGATTTCGTAGCTCACGTCCAATGCGGCGGCGCGCACGCCTCCGTAGAGGGCGTACTTGTTGTTGCTGCCCCAGCCGGCCATGATTTCCCCAAGGGGTGCGATGGCGCTGAATGCGAAGATGACCAGCATGGAGTAGGCCACATTGGTGAAGATGAGTTCTTCACTCCAGGGCAGTGGGCTCCAAGCGATGACGGTGGGGATGACGGCCACGTACGCGGCGGCGCGCCAGGTGAGGGCGTCGGCGCGTGCGGGTTTGATATCTTCCTTTCCAATCAACTTGAGGCCGTCGGCGAGGAATTGCGCAATGCCTTGTGGGCCCACGCGGTTGGGGCCGCTGCGGTTGCCCATGCGGGCGAAGATGCGGCGGAAGGCGAATGTGAAGCAACCGCCAATTCCAAGCACCGTTGTGAAGACGATGAGGCCACCGATGAAGGCGGCGATGGTGACGTCGAGCCAGAGAGGCGCGTCCCAGAAATTGGCGAGGGTGGTGTCAACGAAGTCTGTCAATTTTCCCATGAGATCACCTAACGGTCAACGTCCCCCAACACAATGTCGATGGACCCCAAACTTGCGATGAGGTCTGCGATCTTTTGGCCTTCACACATGGTGGGAAGGGCTTGTAGGTTGGCGAAGCTGGGCGCTCGCACGTGCACGCGGGTGGGCTTTTGTTTGCCGTCGCCGCGCACGTAGACGCCGTATTCGCCCTTGGGGTGTTCCACGCGGGCGTACGCTTCGCCCTTGGCTTTGACGCGGAGCATTTTGCCGCCCGTGTAGTCGGGGTTGGCGTGCAATCCGTCCAGGTTGCCGTCGCGGAGTTTTGCAATGACTTGCTTGAGGATTTTGCAGGTCTGCAACATTTCGGCCCAGCGCACTTGCAGGCGACCGTAGCAGTCGCTTTGGGTGACGGTTGGGACATCGAAGTTGAGTTTGTCGTACACGCTGTACGGGGCCACTTTTCGAAGGTCGTGTGCGAGGCCCGTGGCGCGAATCATGGGGCCGGTGACGCCGTATGCGAGGGCGTCTTCGCGGCTGAGTGGTCCGGTTCCGTTCAGGCGAGCGATGATGATGTCGTTCTTCTTCAGGAGTTTCTGGTACTTGCGGACGCTTTCTGGGTATTCGTCAATGAATTTCTCCACGCGGTCCAGGTAGGTGGGGTCGCGGGGGAGATCGTACTTGACGCCGCCGAAGCGGTGGTAGTTGTAGGTGAGGCGGGCGCCACTGAGTTCTTCGAGGAAGTTGATGAGTACTTCCCGTTCGCGGAGCGCGTAGAAGATGGGCGTGATTGCACCCAAATCCATGAAGAAGGTGCCCATCCAGAACAGGTGGTTGCACAGGCGGCTGAGTTCGAGGCTGAAGACGCGGAGGTATTCTGCGCGTTCGCTGACCACGTTTTCGTCGGGGCCGCCGAGGAGGTGTTCCACGGCCATGACGTAGCCGTGGTTGTTGTGCATGGCTGCGAGGTAGTCCATGCGGTCGGTGAGGGGGATGAACTTGACGTAGTTCATTTCCTCGGCGAGTTTTTCGCTGCCGCGGTGGAGGTAGCCAACGATGGGTTCGGCTTTTCGAACGATTTCACCGTCGAGTTGGAGTTTGAGACGGAGCACACCGTGGGTGCTGGGGTGTTGTGGACCCATGTTGAGTTCCATGAGGTGTCCGTCGTCTGCTTTCCTGATGTTTGGGGACAGTTGTTGCATTACCAGCTTCCCTCCTTGTTTTCGGTGAACACCACGTCTTCGCCTTCCTCCATGGCCACGAATTGTTCGGCCTCGGAGTAGTCTTTGCGCATGGGGAAACCAGTCCATTCTTCGGGCAGGAACATGCGGCGCATGTCGGGGTTGCCTTCGAACTTGATGCCGAACATGTCGTACATTTCCCGTTCGTGCCAGATGGCTGCGGGGAACAAGTCGGCGAGGCTTGGGCAGACCGTTGCAACTTCGTTGCCTTCCGCGTCTGCTTTTGGCACCATGACGCGGAGGCGCACGTCACTGAAGTCTTCGGCGCGGTCCACGAGTTTGATGAAGCTGTATAGAACGTCCATGTCGCCGGCTTTTTCATCGCTGGCGCTGAGGAGGCTGAGGATGTAGCCTTGGTCTTTGAGGGACTTTGCGGCCACGAATAGGTCGCGGGCGTCCACCACGTGCACGTCGTTGCCGTCGTTCATGTGTTGGACGTCAACGGGGTGGTTGAATTGCACGCCGGGGAAGGTTTCGTTGCCGGCGGGGCTCTCCACTTCGTGCCCTTCAATGGCTGCGATGATGTCCGCTTTCAGGGTGGCGCCGGCGAGGTCGATGCCGTGTTCGGCGGCGTGTGCCTTGAGTTCGGGGATGGTCATGTCGGCGAGCATTAGAATCCGAGCTCCAAGGGGTTGTTTTGGTCGCGGATTTTGGCTTGCAACTTGAGGAGGCCGTCCATGAGTGCTTCGGGGCGGGGCGGGCAGCCGGGGATGTAGACGTCCACGGGCAGGATTTTGTCCACACCTTTGACGACGAAGTAGGAGTCTTGGTAGGGGCCGCCGTTGATGGCGCATGCACCCATGGCGATGGCGTACTTGGGTTCGGCCATTTGGTCCCAGAGGTTCTTGATGCGGGGCGCCATCTTCTTGGTGACGGTGCCGGGCACGATGATGAGGTCGCATTGGCGTGGGCTTGCGCGCATGACTTCACTGCCAAAGCGTGCCATGTCGTGATTGGGGCTTGCGACCGTGGTGATCATTTCAATGGCGCAGCAGGCAAGTCCGAAGCCGAAGGGCCAGAGGCTGTTGCTGCGTCCCCAGTTGACCAATTGGCTAAGCTTCGTGAGGACGATGCCTTGCTTTTGTTCGCTAACGACGATGGGGATTTTTCCGCCTGCGTCGCCGCCAGTGTATTCTTCCATTTCGGTTTCCACGAATTCACTCATTCAATGGCCCTCCAGACGAGCATTTTCTTGCGGAGTTCCCAGAGGTATCCCACAAGGATGAGGGTGACGAACAAGGAGACGGCCAGGATGGGGCCTGCGCCGAGTTCGCGGAATTGGATGCTGAACGGAATCAGGAACATGGCTTCCACGTCGAACACGAGGAACGTCAAGATGTACATGTAGTACTGGACGTCGATGGGGCCTCGGGCGCCCGGCGTGGCTTGTTCACCACACTCGTACGTCGTGAGTTTGTTCGGGGTGGCGCGCTTCGGTCCCATGAATTTGTTCCCAAGCAGCGTCACAAACACCAACAGGAATGCGACGACGCCAAGAACGGCAATCGGGAGGTAGTCAAGGCTCTCGTTCAGCATTTATATACCCCTATTGACGCGAGCGACATTGGTTCTGCTTATGAGTATTGCCATGAGATTCGACCGGTTTTTGGGCCAACCTTTAGGTGAAAATCGACCGTCGAGCGGGCATGGTCGAGTCCCTGCCTGAACGCATTGATGCCCTCGCGGCGGAATATCCGCTGGA